>NZ_CALXNG010000007.1:0-106078 GCF_944389695.1 Candidatus Parakkermansia intestinigallinarum | reverse complement strand
GGTCGCGCGGCGGTGGAGTCGGCGCAGGTGGGTGTGTTTGGCGTGGAGTTGGGCGCGGGTGTGTCGGTGCCGCTGGGCGAGGGCTGCGGTTCCGTGTTCGCGGATGTGAGTGCGGAGTTTTACCGCGAGTACAGTTCGGTGGATGCGTCGGTGGGTTACCGCTTGCGCTTCTGAGGGCTGAAAGTTGGTGTGCGTTTTTCTCTGTTGCCGGGGGGAAGGGGCCTTGTGCTCCTTCCCCCTGATTGTTTTGCCGAGGCGTTATTTGCTTGTCTGTTGCGGGGGGCTGTGGCATGATGCCTTCGTGCGTTGTTGGCGCACTTGTTGAGATGATGCGTTTGAGTGTGGAGATAAGGCCTTACGCTGTTGCGGATTTGCCGGCGTTGTGCTCTTTGTTTTATCAGACGGTGCATGCGGTGAATGCCCGTGATTATTCGCCGGAGCAGTTGCAGGTCTGGGCGCCTGAGCTGCCGGACCTGCGGCGCTGGAATGCTTCGCTGCTGGCGCATCGGTCTTATGTGGCTGTGTATGAGGGGTGCTTGGTGGGCTTTGGCGATATAAGTCCGGAGGGGTATTTGGATCGCTTGTATGTGCACAAGGATTATCAGGGCCGGGGTGTTGGGTCGGCTTTGTGCGATGTGCTGGAGTCTTGTGTGTCGGCCGGGTGTTTGACGGTTCATGCGTCGCTGACGGCGCGGGGATTTTTTGAGCGGCGCGGTTACGAGCTTGTTTGTGAGCGGGAGGTGGTGTTGCGCGGGGTGTCGCTGAGGAATTTTTTGATGAGAAGGTGCCGCGAGGGGAAGGGCTGAGGACGGGGACGTCGGACGGCGGGGGCTTGTTGCGTTTCGGCGCGTTTTCCTTTGGTGTTCGGCGCAGGTGCGGAATGTGTTTGACGCGGGCTGTGTCTTTTGCTAGGATGCAGGTGCTTCTTTGTTTTTGTATGTCTACGGGTGTTCATCGCTGTGTTTTGGTGACGGGTGGCGCGGGTTTCATCGGGTCGCATGTGGTGCGGCGTTTTGTGCTGCAACATCCCGATTGGTGTGTGGTGAATTTGGATAAGCTGACTTACGCCGGCAATTTGGATAATCTCCGGGATGTGGAGCATGCGCCGAATTATCGTTTTGTGCGGGCTGATGTTGCGGATTTTGAGGCGCTGCGCTCGATTTTTGCCGAGTATGGCGTTGATGGTGTGGTTCATCTGGCGGCTGAGAGTCATGTGGATCGTTCGATACGGGACCCTTTTGTTTTTGCCCGTACGAATGTGATGGGGACGCTCAGTTTGCTGGAGGCGGCTCGCGAGGCGTGGCGGGGGGACTGGGGCGGGCGGCTTTTTCTGCATGTTTCGACGGATGAGGTTTACGGGACGCTGGGGTATGAGGGGGCGGCGTTTACGGAGTTGTCGCGCTATGAGCCTCACAGTCCCTATGCTGCGTCGAAGGCTTCTTCGGATCATTTTGTGCGGGCTTACCACGATACGTACGGTATGCCGACGCTGGTGACGAATTGTTCGAATAATTACGGGCCTTATCAGTTCCCGGAGAAGTTGATTCCGCTCTTTATCAATAATATTCGCTTGGGGCGGCCGCTGCCGATTTACGGCCGCGGTGAGAATGTGCGCGATTGGCTTTATGTGGAGGATCATGCGCGCGCGCTGGAGTTGGTTTTTCTCCGGGGACGCCCCGGTGAGTCATACAATATCGGCGGGTTTAATGAGTGGCGCAATATTGATTTGGTGCGCTTGCTGGTTGAGACGACGAATCGTTTGCTGGGGCGTGCGCCCGGTTTCAGCGAGGGGTTGATTTCATTTGTGACGGATCGGGCGGGGCACGATTTGCGTTATGCGATGGATTCGTCGAAGCTGGGTCGGGAGTTGGGCTGGCAGCCTTCGGTGCCTTTTGCCGAGGGGCTGGAGAGGACGGTGCGCTGGTATCTGGAGCATCAGGAGTGGGTGGATCGCGTGACTTCGGGTGAGTACGCGCGATATTATGAGGAGATGTACGGCGGGCGCTGAGGTGGGCGGGGCAGCGTGGGCGGGGCGGCTTTTGCCTGTCGCGGAGGGGTGCGCGGGTGAGGTTGCTGCGGCGGCGCGGCATAAAAAGCCCCCGCTGTCGCCGAGGGGCGAGGCAGCGGGGGATGATGGGGGGGTGTTGGCGGACGCGGTCAGTCGTCGATTTCCTCCGTGGTGACGGTTTCTTCGTCGTATTCGTCCGGGCTTGTTTCTTCGTCGGCGGGGGCGTCATCCATGGGCTCAAGGGCGGGGGTCGGCCGGATGTCGACGGTGGGCAGGGGCATTTCCGAGCCTTTGAAGCTGATGTTCAGGGTGAGTTTCCCGTCTCGGTCACAGAGGGTTCCGGTGACGCTTTCTGCCGTTTCGCTGAGGTCTCCGAGCAGGTAGCCGATGGTGGAGACCATGTTGTTGTCGATCGCCGTCAGCAGCTCGCCGAGTGCTCCCGGTTTGAAGGTGAAGACGGCTCCGCTGTAGGCGTCGATGCCGGTGACGTCGGTCGTGAGGGCTGCGGCGCTCTCGTCATGGCTGCTGAGGACGAATTTTTGGCCGTCGAGTTTGCCGGTGAGGGTGAGCTCGGGTGTGACTTGCCAGCGGATGGCTTTGCTGAGGTCAAAATCCTGCCCGGTGATCTGCTTGCAGATGCGGGAGAAGGCGGGGGCGTCTAGGATGTTGAGGCTGAGGGCGGCGGCGGGTGCGCCTGCCTGTGTCATGCCGATGAGGCTGAAGCCTTCGCTCATGGTGCCGATGGCTGAGGCGATGTTTTGGTCAAGGCCTTCCGAGTTGATGCTCATCGGGCCGGCGGCGACATAGAGGAAGGTGTCGTCTTGTTCGGCTGCCTTCGGCAGGTTCAGCTGCGCGGGGCGGAAGTTGATGCCTTTGAGGCCGAAGTTGATGCGGACTTGGCCATCGCGGCCCTGATCCGTGAGGCCGATGGAGAGGTCTTCGCAGGAGAGCAGGTTGAAGAGGCCGGAGGCGAGGCGGAGCATGTCGGTTGCTTCTTCCGTGCTTTCCGTTTGATCGTAGAGGGTCGCGACGCTGTTTATCTCTCGGCTGAGGGAGGCGAGTGTGTCTTTGCTCATCTGCAAGGCGGCGGCGCAATGGCCGTCGGGCAGGGAGTTTTGAACGATCGAGTCGCTGAGGCGTGAGTCGGCGATGCCGGTGGGCCACTGCATCCGGGTCGGATCGGTGCAGATGCAGATGCGGATGACCTTGCCTTCGACACGGTAGCAGATGTGGATGCGCACGCCCTCAAACATGGGGCGCATCCATTGGCGCATCTTCTCACTTTCTCCGCCTGAAACGGCTTCGCCGTAGAGGTCTATGGCCAGATCTTTCCAGCCGTCGGGGCGTTCTTCCAGACTGACGGATTGCTTGGCGAGCATGACCATGCCTTCTTCAAAGTCTGCAACGGCGATTTCAGCTCGATCTCCTTCCAGCACGGTGGCTATGTAGATGGGCTCGATGCTCAGGGGGGCGGCGCTAGCGATCAGTTGGCGGAGGTTCTCTTCCATCGCTTGGATCACGGCTTTTTCCTGCTCGTTATCCGGATTCGAGAAGGCCAATTCCTCCATGAGGAAGGTGAAGTGGGCGTACTCGAGGAGCGTGCCGAGGTCGCCCGCGGTGCCGATGGCGACGGAGCCGGCGGATTGGATGATGTAGTTGTGGTCTCCGAGCTTGATGGTAAAGGAGGCGCTGAGCTTTGAGGGAAGCAGGGCAAGGGCGGGCATTCGTTCCGCGAGTTGCTCTGCGGTGGCGGCCGAGGCGCTGTTTTGCTGCGTGGCTTTGATGTTGTCCTGCAAGGGGGTGGCGGCCGGTTGCTGGGCGTAGACGGGGCTCGTCGCGATGGCTAGGGTCAGTAGGGCTGTACGGATGTTCATGGTGTTTTGTTGTTGGGATGTTGCAAGTGAGGTGCCGCCTTTGTCGGGCGGCTTGGCCATTCTACCTCATGTCGTTCCGTTGTGTCAATGATATTTGTGAGCGGGTCGGCCGCCCGAACCGAGGCCGGGGCGGTCGGGGCGGATGCGGGCGGGCGCACGCGGGAGGACGGGCGGATGCGGGTAGTCGGGCGGCTGCGGGGGCTTCAGGCTTGCTCGGCTCGGCGGCGACGGGCGGCGCGGCGGAGGAGTTGCCGACGGGTGATGAGGGCGATGACGCCGAGGGCGCAGAGGGCGCTGAACCAGTCTCCCCAGCGGGCGTAGAGGGTGATGCGGCCGCTGAGGTCTACGGGGAGTTCAGCGTAGCTGTAGCCGGCGGTCCATGGGCGGCCGTCGTCGCGGCGCAGTTCGTCGATGGGGGCTCCGTTGGGAGCGAGGCAGCAGGTGACGCCCATGTTGGCGGCTCGCACCATGGGGCGGCGCAGTTCGATGCAGCGGAAGGCGGCGGCTCGGGCCTGCTGTTCGCCGCAGGAGGAGTTGCGGAACCAGGCGTCGTTGGTGACGTTGACGATGACTTGGGCTTCGGGGCGCACGAATTGGGTCAGCAGGTCGCCGACGGTGTCTTCGTAGCAGACGGCGGGGATGATGCTGACGCTTTGCTCGCTGCCGGGCAGGGGGACGCTGATGGGGGCGGTGTTGCTGCCGGGGCGGATGCCGTCGCCGACTTGGGTGCCGGTGAGGGCGGAGTAGGCGCTGCCGATCCATTCGATGGTGGTGACCAAGGGGATGTATTCGCCGAAGGGCATGAGGTGCTGCTTGGCGGTGGTGCGGGCGCTTTCCAGCCCGTCGGGCATGATGAGGAGGGAGTTGTACATGCCGGCGGGGCGCAGGTGGCGCCCGTCGCTCATGGGGATGTCTCTCGGGCTGCTGCCGTCGCTTTCTTCCAGCAGGATTTCGTCGCCGCCGGCGAGGAGAACGAAGGGGGCTGCCCCGAGTTCTTCAGCCAGTTGTCGCCTCAGGCCGGGCAGGCCGTTTTCGCCGAGCAGGCGACGGGTGTTGAGGGCGTCGGGCAGCAGGCGGTCGCGGGAGACGTCGCGCCAGAGGTGGTCGGGCAGGGCGCTTTCCGGCCAGATGACCCAGAGGGGCAGGCGGGGGCTGAAGGCGTAGTCTTGGTTTTGGCGGGCACGGTCGACGGCGCGTTTGATGATGTCTCGGTAGGCGCTGCCTGTCAGGTTGATGTATTGTTCGTGGATTTTTTGCCGGAAGGCGGGGTCGTCGGCCATGCTCATTTTTTCGACTTGGTCGAGGTTGATTTGCACGGCCAGAACGGGGAGCATGAGGCAGCGGTCGGGGGCGCCGTTTTGCTCGGCTTTTTGTTGTGCGGCAAGCAGGCCGCTGACGGAGTTGTGACGCGCCATGAGCAGACCGCCGAGGAAGAGGACGAAGAGGGCGATGACGGTGGCGTAGAAGTCCCACGGGCGGTTGACGCGGCCGATGCCGCGCTGGTGCAGGTAGGCGCGCCGGGCGGCGCTCCGGATGATGATGCCGGTGGCGGCGGGTATGATGGACAGTCCGCTGACGCCGATGTATTCGGCCCACTGGGCGAAGGCGAGGCCGTCGTAGAGGCCGCTGCCGAGGCTGTTCCAGCTGAAGCCGAGGCAGAGGTAGTGGGCGCGCAGCCATTCGATGCAGACCCAGAGGGCGCCTAGGGCTAGGGCGCTGATGACGCTGCTGCGCGTGTCGGCGGCAGCCCAGCGGCTCCATGCTTCTTTGCGCTGTTCGTGCGAGGCGTTGCTGAGGTCTTGCTCGGGGCCTTTGCTGAGTGTCGGGCGCAGCAGGGTGCCGGCGATGCCGGCCCAGAGGGCGGGCAGCAGGGCGTAGAGCGCCATGAGGGGCAGGAAGGCGATGAGGGTGAAGAAGGTTTTGTTGAGGGCGGGCAGCAGGTCGGGGTTGTCGGCGAGCAGGGCGGGCATGTCTGCCGTGCTCCCGAAGCTGTTGTTGAGCAGGGGGAAGACTTGGCTGACTTCGGTGATCCACCAGAAGCTGACACAGTACCAGCCCATGCCGTAGAGCCAGCCCGCGCGGAAGCTCGGCCAGAATTTGGCGGGGCCCGTCCAGATGACGCTCAGGAGGGGGATGAGGGCAAACCAGACCAGAATGCTGTAGTCGTAGGGAGGGAAGGCAAGGGCGGTGAGGATGCCGCCGCCGAGGCAGAGCAGGCGCCGTTGCCAACGCCGGGATTTGGCGGCCGGGGGCGGCGCTGAGGGGGCCGGTGTGGGGGGCGCCGAGGGGCTGTTGTCGGAGGGGGAGGGGGCGTTGCCGCTTGCGGCCTCGGAGGAGGCGGGGGCTTGGGCTGTGGGGTCGGCGTTCATGCAGGGGCGGGGGCTTAGTCTTCCGTCAGTTCACTTGGGGTGACGGCGGCGGGGGCGATGGTGATGAGGCCGAGCTCGGTGGCGCGGTCTTGCCCGTCGGGTTGCACTTCGAGGCGCAGTGTCCAGAGTTTGAGGTCGTCGCGGATTTGCATTTCGCGCAGGTCGGCTTCGGTCGGCAGTCCGGCGGCGATGCTGATGACGGCTTTTTGTCCGGAGGCGTCGATGCCGGGGTCGTGTTTTTCTTCAAGGCTGCCGTCGCGGTAGCGCAGGACGATGAGGTCGCTGTAGCGGTTGCCGGCGCTGTTGCAGAAGGAGGCGTAGATGCGCCCGCTGCCCTCGGCTTCTTCCAAGTTGATGACGGCGGCGGGGACGTAGGCGGTGGAGTCGAAGTTGCCGCGCCGGCGCAGCAGGGGCTGGTCTTCTGCGGGGATCCAGCCGACGCGCACGTCGTCGATGGTGACGCCCGCTGCCTGCCACGGGAAGGGGGTGTGCATGTCTCTCCCCTCGCCGCGCATGTTGGTGTTGAGGGCGAGCAGGATGTTCAGGATGATGGCGGTGACGGCGACGGCTATCAGGGCTATGAGTGCTCGGCGGCGCAGTGTTCCGGCGGGTTTCGACGGGGCGGGCTCAGTTTCCGTTTCGTTTTGCACGTCGGTATTTTTACCCGAAAAAAGCTCTGTTGCAATAAAAAATGATTGCATTCCCGCCAAAATGAGCGAAAATACCTCGGGGAAGCATTACACCCCCCACATACACGCCATGGCCGATATCGACGAAAAGACAGAAAAGAATGTTCCCGGTAAGTTCTACGTTGACAGCAGCTGCATCGACTGCGATCTTTGCCGTGAGACGGCTCCCGATTTCTTCGCACGCGACGATGACGAAGGTGTCTCCTTCGTGCAGAAGCAGCCGGTGAGCGATGAGGAAGTTGCTCTTTGCCAGGAGGCTCTCGAGGGCTGCCCCGTGCAGGCTATCGGTGACGACGGCGAGTAAGGCGCAACGCGATTCATTTGAAACGGCCCGGGGGCCTTGCGCCTCCGGGCTCTTTTTTTGACTGATGCCGCCCCGTCGTCGAAAGGCGGATGCCTCGCGCGTTGAGGCCGATGCTCGTGCGCCGCTGCCGCCCGCACCGCCTGCGGCGCGCCGTTTCCGCATGGTGCGCTTCGAGGATGGTTCCGAGCGCGCCGTGCGCTGTGAGAGTCTGAAGCGCCGTTTCAACGGGCGTGCTTTGTCGGATTTTTACGGGGTGCCGCCGCGCTTGTCGCTTCGCGCCAATATGCGTTCCGTTGATTCCGTGCTCGGCGAGTTGCTCAGCGGGATGAATCTCAAGGTGGCGGAGTTGGCGCCCGAGCTTTTGGAAGAGGCTTGGCTGCGTGCGGCCGGTCCGGTGCTGGGGCCTCAGGCTGAGCTGGTGTCGGTGGTGAAGGGGGTGGCGACGCTGCGCACGATGCATCCTCTTGTGCACCGCGAGATTCTGACCTTGCGGCAGGTGCTCGTTCAGGCGCTCAACCGCGAGCTGGGCGAAGGGTCGGTTCGCAGTATTCGCGTGCGTTTCGGCTGAGGAGGCTGCGGCCGATGCCTCAGTCTCGACAAGCAAGCACCCCTCGCCGCTGCAAGATGTGAGCGGCGAGGGGTGCTGTGTTTTGTTTCGCGGTGTGAGCCTCAGCTCGCCTGCGTTCCGCGGAGCATGGAGGCCGCCATCAGGTTGCCTCGCTTGGCTGCGTGCTGCAGAACGGTCATGGCTTTATCCGTATCTTTGTCGATGAGTTTGCCGTCGATGAAGCACATGGCCAGCACAAACATGGCGACGTGGTCGCCGCTTTGAGCCGCTGCTTCAAGACGCCCGATGTCGTCTCGGCTTCGCGTCTGCGCGAAGTAGATGCGAGCCAGTTGGTTCTGGGCCTCGGCGTGCCCGGCAAAGGCGGCGCGGCGGAGGTGTTCGGCTCCCTCGCCGGCTCGCCCTTCGCGGAAGGCTTTGGCTCCGAGCTCGTACTCGGTCTCAGAATCGTCTTTCATGATGATGCGAGGCCTGTCACACGCCTGAGCCGGGGGTGGCCACGGCGTCTCCCGCAGGAGCTTCGGGCTCTTTGGCGTCAGATTTGAAGCGGTCGCGCAGGCTTTCCGGCGTTTCGTGCGTCACTTCCAGCGCGCTGACTTCGCCTTGGAAGGAGGGCGCGAGCATTTGCAGCGGCAGGATGAAGGTCGGCTTGAGCTTCTTGTTGCCGCCCTTGAAGGCCTTCATGGTGAGGCCTTCGGCCTTCTTGCCGTCGATGATCAGCTCGGTGCTGCCGGGCTTGCCGATGAGTTCCAGTGTCACTTCCTTGCCGACGGGCAGTTCGCAGTCCCAGTAGAACTCGATGGAGTCGTTGCGCTTGAAGCCCACTTTGCCCTCTTTGTTCACCGCCAGGAATTGCCCGTCCCGCGAGCTGAGCAGCACCTGCTTGCGGCCCTTGGGGGCTTTCTTGAGCGTCAGCTTCATCGTCAGGTGGTAGTTCGGGCCGACGGAGCCGAGGTCGAGCTTCTTGGCGCCCTGAACTTTCTGATCGAGCTTGAAGCTGGGCCAGGGCTGGAGTTTGTAGGGGTTCGTTCCCGGCGCGACGCCGAGTTTGGCGATCATGGCTTTGTGTTGCTCAAAGCTGACCGGGTTTTGCTCGGTGCCCCACATCTTCTGGCTGAGGATGTCAGCGGAGTCGCTGAACATGCCCCAGATGTCGTAGGGGGCGTAGCCGTTGTGCCGCATGTCCGTCATGTCATTCCAGATGGCGAAGGTGGCGCCCAGAAGCTTCGGGTGCCCGGCCGGCAGGGTTTCTCCGCCGATGACGTTGGGCTTCCAGTTGTTGTAGGTTTGTTTCGGGCGGAGATCCATGCGGTAGTAGTCGGCAAAGGGCACGATGTAGAGGGCGCCGTCATTGGTGTTGATGACGTCGAAGCCGTCATTGACCGAGTCCCAAGCCTTGGCCCAGCCGCTGCTCCAGAGGTTGAGCTGCACGCCCTCGGCTTGGACGGGAGTCTTGCCGGGTTTGTGGTTGAGGCTGCCCCAGACGCGCGGCGTGTAGCCGCGGCTGATGACGAACTTCACGAGGCCGTCCATGTATTTGCGGTAGTCCTCATTGGCGCCGTAGAACTCGTCCGCACCGATGTGCACCGTGCAGCCTTCGAAGACGGCCGTACCGATCTTTTTATCGGGTTTGAGGTATTCATCCCAGACCTTGCCGACGAACTTCAGGGCTTCGGGGTTAGAGGCATCGAGCATTTCGCAGCGGCGCTTCGGGTTGCTCATCGGGCCCTGATAAATGAGGTCGGGCCGCGTGCGCGTGAACGAGAGGGCGTGGCCCGGGGTGTCGAACTCGGGCACGATGTTGACGCCGCGCGCCCGTGCGAATTCGATCAGGGCGCGGAATTCTTTCTTGCTGTAGCTGAGGTCGCGCGAGGTGATGGGGCGCCCGTCGCGGCTCTTCATCCGAGACTCGAGGCGGAAGCCGTCATAGCTCTCGACGAAGGGATCCTTGCCGGCATCCACGTAGTTCTCGTGGAAGATGTAGTTGTCGTTGAGATGCAGGTGCAAGTCGTTCATCTTGTACCAAGCCATCGTGCGCACGACGTCGAAGAGGTAGTCCATCGGAATCGGGACGCGACCGACGTCGAGCATGAAGCCGCGCAGGCCGTAGCGGGGGAAGTCGATGGCCGTGCCGCAGGGCAGTTCTCCGTCGTGGAGTTGCAGAATCTGGACGAGCGAGCGCGTTCCCCAGTAGAGGGCTTGCTCGGTGCAGGCGGTGATGGTGACGCCGTTGTGCGAGATCTTGAGGATGTAACCTTCGTCGCCCAAGTTGTAGGCGGAGTCCTTCACCAAGTTGAGCTTCACGAGGGTGGTGGCGTCGCTTCCGGCCTCACCCGCTGCGCGTCGGCTGTTCAGTTCGTCCTGAATTTCCTTGATCGGCAGGGTCTTGATGCCCTTGCCGTCCGCCGTCACTTCGATGCGTCCGGGTTTCAGCGTGCCCTTGCCGCCCTTCCATTCGAGCAGGGCCGGAATGGTTTGCGGCTTCGGGTTCAGCCCTTCTTCCGCTGCCTTTTCCGGCCGGATGGTCAGGCCGTAGTCTTTGCTGACGGCGGTTTTGCCGTCTTTGGTCACTTTGAAGCTGATGTTGACGGGGGTGTCGGAAATGACGGGGCTGATTTTGCCTTTGTCGGTGATAATCTGTTCATAGTCAGCGCCGAGGATGGTTACTTCGGCTCCGGGCGCCTCCGGCACCGGAAACTGCGTGGCTCCGGGCTTCAGATCAGGCATTCTGAGATTATCCGCAACTTCTTTGGCACTTTGGGCAAAGAGTGTGCCCGCGCCGCACGCGGCTATCATCATGAGTGTGGTTGTTCTCATGCAACTATGTTACCAAATCCACCCCTCGGGTCAAGGTAAAAGAGCGCCGCTGCGCCGAGTATGTCAGAATCGCGCGCAGCGGCTGCAAGCTTCGGGGAGGAAGTGCGGGGAGGTCGGCTCTAGCTCAGCTCAATCCAGGGAAGTCGGTTGGCGGCGGGTGCACAGCGCACTTCTGCGGGGAGTCCCAGTTCGGCGACGGTGTGCTGCATGTTGCTCAGCGCGAGTTGCGGCGTGTTGCACTCTTCGCTGAGGTGCGCGAGCACGATGTGCCGAAGTCCCTCGTGAGCAATGTCTCGCACGAAGTCGCTTGCCTGACTGTTGGAGAGGTGCCCCCAGCGTCCGGCAATGCGGTCGATGAGCATGCGGGGACGCTGCGACTGCTTCAGCATGTCGGGATCGTAGTTTGACTCGAGGTAGAGCGCATCGACGCCCCGGAGCAGTTCGCGCATTTCGCGCATGATGCGTCCGGTATCGGTGACGTAGCCGAGGCGCTTCTCTCCGCTTTCGAAGAGGAAGCCCACCGGGTCAATGGCATCGTGGCTCGTGCAGAAGGCGGTTACGGTGATGTCCCCGATCTGAACGGGCTGCCCCGGCTCCAGACAGGTGAAGGGGGAATGAGGCGCCACGCCGAGCAACTCTTGCCGCATGTGGCGCGTGCAGAAAATAGGCAGGGGTCCGCGTTTGACCAGCACGCCCAGACCGCAGATGTGATCGTGGTGTTCGTGGGTGAGGCAAAGCCCGGCGAGCTTCGGCAACTCAAGGCCGCATTCCTTGAGCCCGGTGCGTATGCGCGTGGCGCTGATGCCCGCATCGACCAGCAGCGACGTTTTGCCGCTGCTGATCACCGTGGCGTTGCCCTTGCTGCTCGACGCCAAAACCGAAAATCGCAGCATGCCTGCCGTCTCCCTTACTTCTGGTTCACCTGCGGATTGAGATACTTGGCCGGCGTGACGTCTTCGGGGCGCAGCTCGCTGAGCTTTTTGCCCTTGTAATACCCCGTCGTCGAGCGAAGGAAGTCGGCCACCTGCTGCACCTGCTTCGCGGTGACGGGCGTTTCGGACTGCGTCTTGAACATGATGCGCACCGCCTCTTCGAGCGATGCCACCGTGCCCGTGTGGAAGTACGGAGCCGTCAGCTCGACGTTGCGCAGCGTGGGCACGCGGAAGAGGTCGCGGTGGTTCTCCTGCTTCGTGAAGTCCATGCGTCCGAAGGCGCCTTCCTTGTAGTCGGCCGGCGCCGCTTCGGCGCGCAGGTCGCCGAAGGTGTTGATGTATTCGAAGCTGTGGCCGCCCATGGCCGAGCCGCCGTGGCAGGTCGCGCAGCCGTGCGCCAGGAAGAGCTTCCAGCCTTCCTTCTGGTCATCCGTCAGCGCTTTGTCGTTGCCCATGAGGTAGTCGTCAAAGGCCGAGAAGGGCGTCACGAGCGTCTCTTCGAAGGCGGCGATGGCCTCGGTGATGGTCTCGGCCGTCATGCCGCGCTCGCCGAACACGAGCGCAAAGCGGGCGACCAGATCGGGATCCTGCTGCAATTTAGCGATGATGGCGTTCCAATCTTCGGGTTTGGCGTAGCCCATCTCGACCGGGTTGAGGGGAGGACCGCCGGCTTGCTCCTGAAGGTCGCGAGCGCGGCCGTCCCAGAACTGGCAGATGTGGCCCGAGGCGTTGAACACCGTCGGTGCGTTGACGCCGCCGAGCTGCGGTTTGCCGTCCGCTCCGGGGACGCCTTCCGACTTCGCCTTGTTATCCGTGCCGCCCTTGGTGAGGTCGTGGCAGGAGGAGCAGGAGACGGTGTTTGTCGTGGAGAGTCGGCCGTCGTAGAAGAGCAGGCTGCCGAGCTCTATCTTCGCTGCCTGTTCGGCGGAGGGAGTTTCGGCAGGCATAATGGGCCCGATGTAGGGATTTTCCCCTTCTTCGGGCATGGCGAAGGCCTTGCGGAGCACGGCGACGTCCCGCGGCGTCAGGCGGCTGCCCCAGTGAATGGCCGAATACGAGGTGGGCGGCATGTGGCGCCGCTCCAGCGTTCTGTTTAGCTTGAAGAGGTCGACGGCGTCGCGGCGGATGCTGCTGTCGCCTTCCATGAGCCATGCGCGCCGGGCACCCGTGACGTGGCGCTCCATCATGCCGAAGGTGAGGTGATTGAGGTCGCTGTTGTAAGCGGCATTCGGTCCGTGGCAGCTCGCGCACTTGTCCTGCAGAATCTGTTCGGCTTCCTGTTTGGCGTCTTGCTGAGACAAGCGCGAGATGCGCAGGTCTTCCGCCGACGGGGAGGTCAGCATGACGGAGAAGGCGGACACCACGGCCGCTGCGCCGCAAACCCCTACAAAGGCAGTCGCGTACGTGAGAAAGGAGGAGCGATTGTTGTTCATGACAATGGGAAAGGCTCGCTCATCCTAGCATGCGGGGCGGAGAAACTCAAGCCCAAACCGCCGTGAAAACGGCTTCCAAACGACAAAAGGGCGGAGATGTTGGTGCGTTATTCCGCATCGGCGAGCGCTCGTCGCATCAGGTCCGTATCGGGAAGTCGGCCGAACCAATGTTCGTACGAGAGGGCGCCCTGCCAGAGGAGCATGCCGAGCCCGTTGGCGGTGAGGCAGCCGCGAGCTTCGGCAGCCCGGCGCAGGGGGGTGTCGTGCGGCACGATGTCGCAGACGTACTGCCCGGGACGCAGCAGGGACGGATCCAAGGGCAGGGCGTCGCCTTCGCGCAGCCCGAGGCTCGTGGCGTTGACGATCAGCTCGGCTTCGGCCACTCGGTCGGCGAGAGCCGGATCGCCGAAGCAGGCGCAGCGGACGACGCCGCGCGTCAGCGGAGCGAGGCGCTCTGCCGCCACGCCCAGCTCCGGCCGAGGGCGGTTCACGATAGTCAGCGCCGGGCAGCCTTCGAGGGCGCACTGGCATGCCAGAGCCGAGCCCGCTCCGCCGCAGGCGCCGAGAATGAGGACGCGAAGCGAGGCGAGCGGGCGCGCCGTCTCCTCCTGAATCGCTCGCGAGAAGCCCGGGCCGTCGGTGTTGAAGCCTTCCCAGCTCCCGTCCTCGCGCCGTCGAAGGGTGTTGACGGCACCGCACAGTGCCGCCAGCGCATCCGTCGAGGCGCAGGCTTCGTATGCCTGCTTTTTGAAGGGAACCGTCACGTTGGCGCCGATGAAGCGCAGATCGGCGAGAAGGCGCAGCAGCGCGGCGAAGTCTCCCTCTCCGGTGCCGCAGAGCAGGCGCACGTAGCGCAGCGCGCGGCCGTCTGCATCGAGAGCGGCCTGTTGCATCTGAGGGGAACGCGAATGGGCAATCGGGTTGCCGATGACGCCGAGCCGTATCGGAGCGGCGGCATCTCGGCAGGCTTTTTCCAGCTCGTCAGGGCAGAGAAACGGATTCATGGTCGTCTGCGGAAATCAGTTTTACGCGAAAATCTCCCTGCTGATCGATACGGACTTCGATGTCGATGCCGTTTTCGCGGCAGAGGTTGAGGATGATTTCCAAATCGTAACAAGATTCGGAGAAGCGCTCATCCCACGCTCCTGCGTGCCGCATGGCTCGCGCGAAGCGGCGGTCGTGCTCGCACAGGGCAATGGCAATCTTCCATTCCGTGAGCGAGAGGCTTCCGTCGCCGTTGAGGTCGAATTGCTCGATGAGAGCCTGCTCGCGGGCGCGGTAGAGCAGCATGCCGTCCGCCTTGATCTTGAGGATCTCCGGCGGATCGAGTTTGCCGTTGCCGTTGGCGTCGTAGGTTTCGATGATCAGGTGCTGCGCCATGAAGGCCACCGGAATGCTCGAGCGCGGCAGGTCGGACGCTCGGGGCAGAGCCCGGGCTGTCGTATCGGGGGCGGCTTCCTGCCGCTGGGCGGTTTCGCCCGCGAGCCTAGCCTTTTGTCGCACGGTGGGTTTCGGTGCGGTGGCGGGCTCGACTTCATTGGCCGGCTTGCAGGCCAGAAAGAGGCTCAGGCGGCGTGATTCCGTTGCCTGAAGTTTTTCGCCGCCGCTCGCATCGTCGGCGGAGAGGAGGAGGCAGGCAAGTTTCTCCTGCTTGACCCGCGCGTCTCGTTTCAGCTTGGCGAGTTCCTGCTCATCAAGTTTGCCGTCGCGATTCAGATCATAGTTCTCGATGAGAAGTTTGCGAACGACGAGGCAGCAGGCAATCTGCTCGCGCCCCATGTCGTTCGGGCGACGGGGAGCTGCTGCGAGCTGCTGTCCCTCGTCGGCGGCTTCTCGGTTCGCATGCAGCTGCTGGGCGCTGAGGCCATCCGGAGCACTCTCGCTTCCTTTGTTGAGCCCCTCGTGTGCGGTGAACAACGGGGCCATAGAGGAGCAAAGCAGAAGAGGAGCAGAGAGATACAACATCAGCCTCATGACGAAAAGAACCCCGCGCAGCGCGCGGGGTTCTTGAAAAGATTGCGCCAAGTGCAAATCTTTACTTTTTATTCTCGGGAGAGCCGCTCTTCGAGATGTTCGCGGCAATCGAACGCTTGTCAACCTTGATCACCACGTTCGGCGCAAGTTCGAGGCGCACGGCATCCTGCATCACTTCGCGGATGATGCCGTAGAGACCGCCCGCCGTGATGACCTTGTCGCCCTCCTTCAGGCTGTCCTGACGCTCCTGCATCTCCTTCTGCTGCTTCTTCTGCGGACGAATGATCAGGAAGTAGAAGATGACGGCAATCAGGATGAAAGGCAGCAGCATGTCAAAGAGGCTGCCCCCTTCCTGCTGCTGATCCGCAGGGGGGACATCGTTGACGGGCTGCGTCGTCACGGCCTGCGTCTCATTGCCGGTCGGCGGAGTGCCGGCGGCCGGAGCGGCGTCTGTTGCCGGGGCGGGAGCAGGAGCCGGAGCGGCGTCTGTTGCCGGGGCGGGAGCAGGAGCCGGAGCGGGGGCGGGAGTCGGAGCGGGGGCAGGGGCGGGAGCGTCGGCTGCGGGAGCGGCCTGAGCGAGGATAACGGAGTTGTTCATTGTATGTTGTTGGCTTGGTAGCGCGCGATGAAGCTGCGCTTGAACGCAGCGAATTGACCGACCTCAATGGCGCTTCGCGCTTGCGCCATGAGTCGAAGATAGAAGTGAAGATTCTGAAACGAGAGCACGCGCAGGGCGATCATCTCTCCGGCTCGGAAGAAATGCCTGAGAGCCGCGCGCGTGAAGCGCGTCACATGCGGATGCCCCTCCGGATCCAGAGGGCTTGTGTCGGCCTTCCAGCGCTCATTTTTGATGTGAATCGGGCCGTCCGGCGTCAGCGCAACGCCGTGGCGTGCGAGGCGCGTCGGCATCACGCAGTCGAACATGTCAACCCCGCGCTCGATCATCTCGAGCAGCTGCACCGGCGTGCCGAGCCCCATGGCGTAGCGGGCTTTGTCCTGCGGCAGCCAAGGAGTGCTGTGCTCAATGGCTCGCAGCATTTCTTCCTCGGGCTCGCCCACGGACACACCGCCGATCGCGTAGCCGTCGAAGTCCATCGCGACCAGTTCTTCGGCGCAGCGGCGGCGCAAATCGGCGAATACCGAGCCCTGCACGATGCCGAAGTGCTGCTGAAGACCGTTGCCGCTGCGCGGTTGATGTTCGTCGATCCAGTTTTTGCAGCGGCGAGCCCAGCGCAGCGTCAGCTCCAGAGACTTCTCGGCGTAGCGCCGATCGCAGGGGTAGGGCGGGCACTCATCAAAAAGCATCGCAATATCGCTGCCGAGATTCGCCTGAATCTCCATGCTTTTCTCCGGGCTGAGCATCATGTAGGCGCCGTCGATGTGGTTGCAGAAGCGCACGCCCTCCTCCGTGATTTTGCGCAGCCTCGCCAAGCTCCACACCTGAAAGCCGCCTGAATCCGTCAGCATCGGGCGCTGCCAGCCCGCGAAGCGGTGCAGACCGCCCAGATCGCGGATGGCTTCATCCCCCGGGCGCAGGCAGAGGTGGTAGGTGTTGCCCAGAATGATTTGAGCCCCCAGCGCCTCAAGCTCGTCCGGATGCAGCGTTTTGACCGTTCCCTGCGTGCCCACGGGCATGAAAATCGGCGTCTGCACGTCGCCGTGAGGCAGGTGCAGGACACCTCGGCGCGCGCCGCTCGGGTCGGTATGAAGAAGCTCAAAGGACATGGCGGTCAGCTATTCGGCAGCTCGCAGCGGCGAAACTCGGCGGCGTAAATCGGCTTGCCCATCGCCTCCCACTGCTGTTGAAAATCCGTCTTGGGGTAAAAGGGCGCACTCCACTCGACCCGCTTGAAGAGCGGAGAGGCCTCCATGCGCTCGCAGACCCACTCGAAGTAGCCCTCGTGATCCGTCTTGAAGAGAAAGGAGCCGTCGACGGTGAGAGCCCGATGCAAGACGGGGATGAAATCCTCCTGCACAAGGCGGTTCTTGTGGTGCTTCTCCTTGGGCCAGGGATCGGGAAAGAGGTAGTGCAGCCGACTGACGGAGCCCGGCTCGATGAACCATTCGAGAAAGTAGCGGCTCTCGATGCGCAGCACGCGCAGGTTGTCCAGTTCGCGTTTTTGTGCATCGCGGCACACTTTGCGAACGCGACCGAGCAAGCGCTCAATGCCGAGGAAGCGGCGCTCGGGGTAGTGCTCGGCCATGGCGAGCAGAAAGCCGCCGTCACCGCAGCCGAGGTCGACCTCGCAGCTTTCGCCGTCGCCGAAGATATCGCTGACCCGATGTCGGCGAAAATAGTCATCCGGTACGTACGCGCTGTTCATGCGCGGGCATTCTATCTCACCTTGAGCAGAAAGTCAAAGACGAAATGCGGCATGACGAGTCAGCGGCCGCGTGCGGGGTGCCAAGCGGCGCGGGACGAGGGACGCGAGACGCGGAGCTCTTCCGGCCGCTGTGCCCTGCTGCTGTGCCCTGCTGCTGCGCCCGGCCGCTGCACACTACTGCGCGACTGAGGCTTGACAGGCGGGGGTGCGTCGGGCTAAGATTCGCCCCGATGCGGCCATGCTCCGCACGCTTGCAGACCTTTTCGACGCTATGGAAACCCTCAGTGACCAACTTTATCAAAGTCGGCTCGCGGCGCTGCGCGCCTGCCGACCGCTCGTTCATTGCATCACCAATGACGTGGTGCAGGAGATGACGGCCAACGTCTTGCTGGCCGCCGGCGCATCGCCCGCCATGATTGTCGCGCCGGAGGAGGCCGCGGATTTTGCGGCCGTGGCTTCGGTTGTGCTGATCAACGTCGGCACGCTGCGCGCGGATCTGGTGCGCGCGATGCGACTCGCCATCGAGTCGGCGAAGGCGCACGACAAGCCTTGGGTGCTCGACCCCGTCGCCGCCGGGCTGCTGCCCTGGCGCGATGCCCAACTGGCCGAGCTGTTGCGCTTCGGCCCGGCGGCCATCCGCGGCAACGGCTCGGAGATTCGCGCTCTCGCCGGACTGGGCAGCGGCGGCAAGGGGGTCGACAGCACGGAGGGTAGTGAGGCGGCTCTCGAGGCGGCGGGGCATTTGGCGCGCCTGCACGGCTGCGTCGTCTGCGTTACGGGTGCGACGGATTTCATCACGGACGGTGAACGCGTCTTGTCCGTCGGCGGAGGTTCGGAGACGGCCACGCGCGTGGTGGGTACGGGCTGCTCTCTCTCCGCTCTCGCGGCGGCCTTCATCGCCGCTTCGCCCGGGCAGAGGACGGAGGCCGTTGCGGCGGCCTGCATGATGGCCAAGAAAGCGGCGGAGGCCGCGGCCGCTCAGGCGCAGGGACCGGGCAGTTTCCGCACGGCCTACATCGATGCACTGAGTCGCTGATGATGAATGGGAACGGATGGTGAACGGATGGTGGGCGGATGGTGGGCGGATGGTGGGCGGACGCGATGGCGAGAGAAGCCGGACGTCGCCGAACGATTCAGGCAGGTGTATGAGAAACCCTGATTATTTGTCGCTCTACCTCGTGCTCGACCCCGAGCTCTGCGGCGGTGAGCGAGGGATGGTGGAGACGGCGCGGCTTGCGGTGGCCGGGGGCGCGAGCTGCGTGCAGCTGCGGGCTCCTCAGTGGGAGAAAAGTCGTTGGCTGAGCTGCGGACGCGCCCTCAAGGAGCTGCTGGCGCCGCTCGGCGTGCCGCTCATTGTCAATGACCATGCCGATGTGTGTCTCGCGCTCGATGCCGACGGGCTGCACATCGGGCAGCAGGATTTGCCCGCGGCTGAGGCGCGAGCTCTCATCGGTCCGCACCGTTTGCTCGGCCTTTCCGTCTCCTCAGAGCAGGAGATGAGGGCCGTGGACGCCTCGCTTGTTGACTACGTCGGCGTCGGCCCCGTTTTCGCGACGCCGACCAAGGCGGATGCCGCCCCGGCCATGGGATGGGTCGGCCTCGCGCGGGCACTGGCCGTCAAGCCCTGTCCGGCCGTGGCCATCGGCGGTATCAAGCTGCCGATGCTGCCGCAGATCGCGGCTTCGGGGGCGGACGGCGCAGCCGTTGTCAGTGCCGTCTGCGGGCAGCCGGATCCTCGCGCGGCCGCCGCTGAGCTTCGCCGCTGTTGGGATGCTGCCCGGCAGCAGCCGGGCACGTGAGAGCTCGAACAGCCGAGCACTTGAGCGCTTGGGGTAGGGCGGACTCCCCGTCGCGTCGGCCTCCGCTCCTTGTCAAGCTTGGCGTGCGGGGGGCCAAGGCGGAAACTCGGGCTGCTCTATTGCTGTTTTTCGCCGCAGAAGAGCGCGCGCCGGAGCGTGTCGGAACCGTAAAAGTCCTTGGCTTCCAAGTCGCTCGTCTGTTCGTCGATCTGCATCAGGAAGCGTCTGGTATCGTCGATGGCCTCGCGGACGTACGGGTTCTCGACACCGCCCTCCGCCAGCTCCGAGCATCCCAGTAGCTTGTCAAAGACGTCGGAGAGAGAGTCGTTGAGCTTTTCGAGTTCGTCGGCTGCCGCATCGGCCGAGGCGCGGTCGGTGACGCCCCTGAGCGTGGCGGATGTCGAGGACAAAAGCATGTTGAACTCCGTGAGCAACATGGTGGCTTCCGTGAGGACGTCGTAGTCGCCGTTGGCTTCGGCTTCGGCTTCGGGGAGAGCGTCGGCTTCGGGGAGGGCGGCGGATTCGGCGGCAGGGCCGGCGCCGTGCGGTGCAATCGGGCTTTCATCGGCAAGTGCAACGGCACAGGTGAGCAGGCAGCAGAGAAGGGGATTTTTCATGTCGGCAAAGGTCGGCTGGGACAACGCGAGACTAACACGTCCGCAGCAGCCTGTCAAACATGAAGAGTCTCGCTCCGGCGAAATTTTGTTGCTCGGGGCGTCGGATCGCGCAGCTTCGTGTTTTTTCTTTTTCACGCAAAATTTTAGTTGACGGAATCGCGGGGCCGCATTACAATCGGGTTGGCTCGCTGGGCCGGGTGGCTTGGCGGCAAAAGAAACAAGAACACATCCTTAT
Source organism: Candidatus Parakkermansia intestinigallinarum (assembly GCF_944389695.1). Classification (NCBI taxonomy): domain Bacteria; kingdom Pseudomonadati; phylum Verrucomicrobiota; class Verrucomicrobiia; order Verrucomicrobiales; family Akkermansiaceae; genus Candidatus Parakkermansia; species Candidatus Parakkermansia intestinigallinarum. Next base: position 86,138 of record NZ_CALXNG010000007.1, on the reverse strand, counting down.
ACATATGGCTAAATACGCTATTAACGGTTTCGGTCGCATTGGTCGCAACGTGCTCCGCGCCATGTCCCAGACCGAGCTTGAGAAGGTTGTTGCCATCCACGACCTTACCCCCATCGAGACTACCGCTCACCTGCTTAAGTACGACTCCACGCAGGGCAAGTTCAACGGCACTGTTGAAATCGACGGCGACAACCTGATCGTCAACGGTCACGCCATCAAGATTCTCGGCGGTATGCTGGGCCCCGATCAGCTTCCCTGGGCTGAGCTCGGCGTCGACGTCGTCCTCGAGTCCACCGGTCTCTTCACGGATCGCGCCAAGGCTGAGGGTCACATCAAGGCCGGTGCCAAGAAGGTTCTCATCTCCGCTCCCGCCAAGAACCCCGACCTCACCTTCTGCATCGGCATCAACGATCAGGAGTACGATCCCGCCAAGCACAACATCGTGTCCAACGCTTCCTGCACCACGAACTGCCTCAGCCCGATGGTGAAGGTTCTCAACGACAAGTTCGGTATCGAGAAGGGCATGATGAGCACCATCCACTCCTACACGAACGACCAGCGCATCCTCGACCTGCCCCACAAGGATCCCCGCCGTATGCGCTCGGCCGCTATCAACATCATCCCCACCACGACCGGCGCTGCCAAGGCCATCGGTGAGGTGATTCCCCAGCTCAAGGGCCTGCTCAACGGCGCTTCCTTCCGCGTGCCGACCCCGACGGGCTCTCTGACCGACTTCGTGGCCATCCTCAAGAAGGATGTGACCGTCGAGGAGGTCAACGCCGCCATGAAGGAGGCTGCCGAGGGTCCGCTCAAGGGCATCCTCGAGTACTCCGAGGAGGCTCTCGTGCTTCAGGACATCGTCTCCAACCCGCACTCCTGCATCTTCGACTCCGGCTTCACCTACGTGGTCGGCGGCAACATGGTCAAGGTTTGCGGCTGGTACGACAACGAATGGGGTTACTCCAACCGCGCTGCCGAGGCTATGAAGAAGCTGGGCGATTCCATCGCCTAAGTTCTTCCTCAGCTAGCGTAGCTGCATGACTTTGTGCGGAGGGATGCTTCGGCATCCCTCTGCTTTCTTTTGTGATGAGGGAGGAGGGAGCGTGCGGAGGCCCAACAAGCTGACATTCGCGCGGCTCGTTCTTGGGGGCGGGGGAAGGCAGGGGCAAAAGCTGCCGGAGTTCGCGGAGGATAGCGCTTGACTTGACGGCGGCACTGTGCGATATTGGGCGCATGGTGAAATGCCTGATGACTGTTCTGGTTGCCTGCGTGGGCTTTGCGCCGCTGGCTGAGTATGCTCCTGCTGCCGTTGATCGCGTAGCCCTCAAAGAGGCAAAGGAATGGGTGAAGAATGACATGAAGCAGCTCCGCTCTGCTCTGTCGATCCTCAAGCGCGTGAAGGACGAGAAGTCCGCTGAAAAGGCCGGTAAGGCCTTGCAAAAGCTCTACGATAAGCCTGCGGGCAAGTCGACGGCCATGGGGGATGAGGCTCCGCCCGAGCGCCCCTCCGGTGAGGAGATGACGCAGGTTATGGAGAAGAATAAGCGCTCTTTTGAGAAGCTGCAGGCCGAGATCGAGGAGCAGATTCAGCGCATCGAGGAGCTCCATATCGACAACGCTTCCCTCGGTACCGGCATTGATATGGTGACGGAGCAGATCGCGGAGTTGGCACAGTGATTTATTGGGACAACAACGCGACGACGCCTCTTGCACCCGAGGTGCTGGAGGCGATGATGCCCTACCTGCGCGACGAGTTTTTCAACCCCTCGTCCGCAAGTCGGCCGGCGCGTCGCGTGCGCCGCGCCGTGGAGGAGGCTCGCGAGAAGGTGGCGGCTCTGGTCGGGGCGTCTCCCTCAGAGATTGTGTTTACGTCGGGCGGGACGGAGGCCACGAACGCCGCTCTGGCGCAGTTCCGTTCGGTGATCAAGCTCGCCACGGAGCATCCCGCGACGCTGCGAACCGGCAGCGGGGCTTTTTGCCCGGTCTTGAGTACGGGGCAGGCGGATACCGAGGCTTGGTGCCGGATGCTGCCCGGCTGCGACGGTGCGAGCTTCGCTTGGGCCAATCACGAGACGGGAGTGGTGCAGCCTGTGGGCGAACTGGCCGAGGCCGCACGTGCGGCAGGCGTGCGCCTTCATCTCGACCTCGTTCAGGCGGCCGGCAAGCTGCCGATTGATATCCATGCGCTGCGGGCGGACTTTGCGTCGCTTTCGGCGCACAAGCTTCATGGCCCCAAGGGCATCGGAGCTTTGTACATTCGCAGCGGGGCCGAGTTTGCGCCGACGCACACGGGCGGAGCTCAGGAGGATTACCGCCGTGCCGGGACGGAAAACGTGCCCGGCATTATCGGCTTCGGCAAGGCCGCCGAGCTGGCCATGGAGGCGCGCGACACCTATGCGGCTCTGGCATCGCTGCGCGACCGTTTTGAACAACGGCTGCGCGAGGACGGCTTGGAGCCCGTGATCAACGGAGCCGCGGCACCGCGCCTGCCGCATGTGAGCAATCTGCGCATCCCCGGGCTCAAGGCCGAGGCTCTTTCGCTGCTGCTTGAGGCCGATGGGCTGATCTGCTCGACGGGCTCCGCCTGCACGAGTTCCGAGCCTCACCCCAGCCACGTGCTGCTCGCGATGGGGCTGACGGATGCCCAAGTGCGCGAATCGCTGCGATTCTCGCTCAGTCGCTACACGACGGCAGACGAGGTGGAGGCCGCGGCCGATGTGATGCAGGCCGCCGCGCGGAAGCTGCGCTCGGTGCAGTCGAGCGTGACCGGGCCCGTCATGGTTTATCGCTGAGCATTCCCGCCGATGCCCGAGGCGAGAATGCCGGCTCTTTTTTTGTTGGGGAGCGATGCCGGAGTCCCATGCCAGGGCAGCGTCTGCCGGAGGAGCGCTTCCTGAGGACGCGTGGCGCCGCCGCCTGCGCTTGTTTTTGCTGCGGGCGCCCCTGCTGCTTCCGCTGTTGAGCTGTTGCGGGGCCATTGTCGGCGGGCAGGGCTGGGCTTTGAGCCTCGCGGCGACGCTGCTCTGTTTGCTGTTGCATCGGCGGCGATTGGCGCTGTTTGTCCTGCTCTGCACCGCCATCGTTTGCCTCAGGATGATGACGGATGAGCGGGCTCGCGAGCAGGCGCTGGAGGCGTGGCATGAGGCGGGCACAGTCGTGTTGAGCGGCACGGTCGAGCGCGAGCTGAGCAGCGGCGTGATTCTCGGGCTTGATGACTCGCCTCTGCGCGTTTCGGTGCACGGCGATGAGCTCTCGGAGATCAGAACAGGCGAGCGCATCCGAGTCATGGGGGAGCTCCGGCCGGTGAGGCGCGCCGCGCTTCCCGGCATGTTTGATTCTGCGGCGTGGATGCGCGGGCAGGGAATTGTCGCTTCATTCAGCGGGGCACGCCCCGAGCGCATCGGCTACGATGTCGGCTGGTACGGCCTTCTGGGCTATTGCGCAACGGCGCGCCGCCTGTTGGCTGATCGCATCATGCCGCCGGGAACCGAAAGCGAGCCGGAACGGCAGGTGCTCTGCGCCTTAGTGCTCGGGGCTCGCGACCGGGCGGATGATGAAACGATGCTCGACTTCCGGCGCGGAGGCTGCCTGCACGCTTTCGCCGTCAGCGGGCTGCATGTCGGGCTGGTGGCGATGATGCTTTGGCCCTTGCTCTACGCGCTGCGGGTGCGGCCGCAAGTTGCCCGCCCTCTCATTCTGCTGCTCTCCGGGGTGTATGTATTGCTCACGGGGGCACAGGCGCCGGCTCTGCGCGCCTACATCATGTTGGCCGCTGCCCTGTTCGGGCTGATGCTTCTGCGGCGCATCAGCCTCGTGAACATCTGGAGTCTGGCCGCTTTGCTGCTGCTGCTCATCAACCCGTACCAGCTGATGCAGCCCGGGTTTCAGCTTTCCTTCGGCGTGTACGCCGCCATTTGCCTCGGCATAGCCTTTTGCCGACGCGACACCCCTTGGTTTCGTCCCGACCCCTTCATCCCCTATCGCATCATGACGCGCGGCGAGATGCGCATCCAAGCCTTCGATCGCGGTGTCCGCGGCGTGGTCGTCGTCGCTCTGAGCGCTTGGTTGATTTCGGTGCCGCTTGGTGCCGTGCATTTTCACAGTTTTAATCCTTGGAGCTTTCTGACCAACATCGCCATTACGCCGCTTCTGCCCCTCGTGATGATCAGCGGCTTTGCCCTGCTGTTTTTCGGCTCCGTCCCTTGGATCGGCCCCTTGGCCCATGCGGCGGCCTGCCATTGTTGCTCTTGGTTCATAGCCACGGTCGGCTTCTTTGCGTCGCTGCCGGGCGCTTACATACCGGCGACTCGCGCGGCGGATCCCGGCGCCTACATGATCATGGGGCTCGGCTACGGTAAGAGCTCCTGCATGCTGGGCAACCCCGGCATCCTCGTCGATACCGGATCTTCCTCATCGGCACGGTGGACGATTGATCCGGCCGTCTTTCACGGCGGATATGCCCCGGCCGTCATCCTGCCGACGTCGAATCTGCGATCGGCAACTGAGGGACTGGACGTCCTGCGGCAGAGCTGGCCCGAGGCCCGCATCCTGAATCCCGACGAACTCCGAGGGCGCTTTTTACGCGTTGAGACGGAGGCCGGGCAATACCTCATTTGCGGACCGCCCGACGACCTGCCGACGCGGCCGGCCATCAACCAAAGCCCCGTCCTCATCTGGCAGAACGCTTATCGGCGGCTTCTCTATCTGGGCGACGCCGCCGCGGAAACTTACGAGCGACTGCCTCGGGGCGAGCGCCGGGCCGACGTCATCATCATCGGCCGCAACGCCGCCCGAGGCCTTGATCCGTATACCGTTCAACAGGAATGCGGTGCCCGCCGCGTCATCCTCTTGCCCTCGCTCACCACCTCATTTGAGGCGGCTGACTGGCAATGGCCCGAGGACTTCCTCAAGCCGGGCGTCGACGCCGTAGAGCAGGGGAGCTTGGAGGGGGCGAACCTGCCGCCTCAGCCCTTCGGCCAAAGCGTCTCTGACCCGTAGCAGGCGTTGCCGCCCAGTTCCTCTTCGATGCGCAGCAGCTGGTTGTATTTGGCCAGACGGTCGGAGCGCGAGAGCGAGCCCGCCTTGATCAGTCCGGCGTTGGTGCCCACGGCGAGGTCGGCGATGAAGCAGTCTTCGGTTTCGCCGCTGCGGTGCGAGATGATAGCGCCGTAGCTGTGGGTCTGAGCGAGCCGCACGGCTTCGAGGGTCTCGCTGAGGCTGCCGATTTGGTTGGGTTTGATGAGGATGGCGTTGGCGACGTTTTGCTCAATGCCGCGCTGCAGGAATTCCGTGTTGGTGACGAAGAGGTCATCGCCGACGAGCCGGCAGCGCGAACCGAGATTCTGCGTCAGGAGCTTCCAGCCTTCCCAGTCATTTTCAGCGCAACCGTCCTCGATGGAGACAATGGGGTAGCGGTCGAGCAAGAGGCTGTAGCGGGCGCAGAGATCAGCCGCCGTCATCTCCGGCCCGCCGCTTTTGCGCATCACGTAAAGCCGGCGGTCGGTATCGTAGAATTCGCTGGCCGCCACGTCGAGGGCGATGCCGACGTCGCGCCCGGGCTCATAGCCGGCGTTGCCGATGGCTGTCATGATGGCGTCCAGCACTTCCTCGACGCTCTTGAGCATGGGTGCATAGCCGCCTTCGTCCCCTACGGCCGTGCTCTGACCGCACATGTGCAGCACGTCGCCCAGAGCGTGAAAAATCTCCGAGCCCGCCCGCACGGCTTCGGCCATGCTCGGCAATCCCCGGGGCACAATCATGAACTCCTGCACGTCGATCGGCGCATCCGAGTGTGCTCCGGCATTGACGACGTTCATCATCGGCACGGGCAGCACGTGGGCATTGACGCCTCCCAGATAGCGGTAGAGCGGCAGACCGCAGCACTGAGCAGCCGCTCGCGCCGTGGCGAGAGAGACGGCCAGAATCGCGTTGGCGCCCAGCCGCGACTTGTTCGGCGAATGATCCGTTTGCAGGAGTTGTGCATCGACGCCGAGCTGATCGAGCGCATCGAGCCCGACCAGCGCCGGAGCCAGTTCGCTGCGGATGTTCTCCACGGCCGTCTGCACGCCTTTGCCGCCGTATCGGCCGCTGTTGCAGACGTCTCGCGCCTCGTGCGCCTCGTGTTCGCCGGTGGAGGCCCCGCTCGGTACGGATGCGCGACCGATGAGCCCGTCGGCGAGCTCAACCTCTGCCTCCACCGTCGGGTTGCCCCGCGAATCCAGAATTTCGCGTCCGCGTACGGACGCAATGCGTGTAGCGTTTTTCATCTCTTTGGTGTATCTCTACCCGCCGCTCGGGGCAAGAAAATAGAGCCCGGGGCTCCGTGACAGGTGGAGACCCGGGGAGAAGAGACCGGAGGAAAGAGACGGCGCTTCCGTTCAACCGATCGTCAGAGCCGTGAGGTAGAGAATCATGTGCAGCGAGGCCAAGCCCAGCATCACATTCATCTTTTTGTTGGCGGGCGTCGTATGCAGCTTGATGAGGATGATGCCGCCCACAAAAATAGAGGCGGCCCAGCAGTAATTCCACCCCAGCCCGGGTACCAGGCGGAAGAGCTGGCTGATGACGGCGTAGGGGGCGACGAGGAAGGCGAGAGCCAGCCCGCGGGCGCGGCTGTCACCGAGGCGCACGGCCAGTGTGCGCTTGCCTGTCTGCGCATCCTCCTTGCGGTCGCGGATGTTGTTGACTTCGATGAGCAGGCATGAGAGCAGCCCGCAGATTATGCCGAGACAGACGGCTGAGTAGTAGACGACTTGGTAGTCCGGCTGCCAGCCGATCTGCACAAACACCGTGCCGGTCACCGCCACGAGACCGAAAAAGAGCATCACGAAGAGCTCGCCGAGCCCGTGGTAGGCCAAGGGAAAGGGGCCGCCCGTGTAGCCGTAGGCGAAGAACATGCTCGGAATGCCGATGGCTATGACGGGCCAACCCTGCGCTGCAATCAGCGGAAGGGCCAGCAGAGCCGCCGCCAGCAGAAAACCGCAGGCCCAGAGCTTGACGGCCAGCGGGCTCATGGCGCCGCTCGCCGTCATGCGGCGCGGGCCTTGGCGCTTGGCCGTGTCCGCTTGGCGCGTCGCATCGAGGGAATCGTTGAAGAAGTTGCAGGCAATCTGAATGCACATGCAGCTCAGTGCCGTCAGAATCGCCAGCGTCCAATTGAGGGTGATGCCCGTCTCCGGGAATGCCTGTTGATATTTCCAAACGACGAGGCAGCCGGCCCAGACGGCGACGAGGCCGGCGGGCAGCGTTTTGGGTCTTGCGGCCAGAATGACGGAGGTGAGTGTCTTCATGAGTGAGATCGGATGGGGAAAACTGAGGATGGGGGAATGAGGAAAGCGGAAAGAGGGGGATGAGGAAGGCCGGGAGGAAGAGGAGAAGGCGAAGGCTGATTCGGAGAGGTGTGGGGAGGCGGCGGAAGGGAAGCCGCAGGCTCTGTGTCAGCGCCGGGGAAAGTGGCGCCTGCCGCCGTTGGCCTGCCGATAGGGATCGAAGAGGCGGTCGAGTCCGCTGTTTTTGATGAGCAGAGCCTGCTCCATGAGCTGCCCCAGCTTGCCCTTTGGCCAGCCGCGCTGCCAAAACCAGTCGAGGTACTCCGTCGGCAGATCGGAAAGCGGGCATCCGTCGGGCGGGAAATTCTTCGGCCCGTACATGCCGTAGGGCATGCGGGCGGCAGCAATCTCCGCCAGCAGAGCCGACAAATCATCCGCCGAGGGCAGGGGAATGTCTTGCATGGGTGAGGAAGGGCGAAAGGCGGAAAAGAGAGGCCGGAGAGACGGGTGAAGCGCTCAGCGAACGATGCTCCAAGGCAGGCGCTCTCCGGCAAACATCGGCACGACCTCGCAGCCGTAGCTGCGGTACGAGGAGGGCACCGGCATGGCCGACGGCTCGTCGCGCAGCGTCACGCTGCGCTCCGTCGGGCGGATGCCGTAGAGCTTGCAGGCATTGCCCGACACGAATCCCTGCAACTTGTCCGCCGCACCGTGCCGGGCAAAGAGCTCCGCGAGAACGGGCAGCGCCACCGGAGCCGTAAAGACACCCGCCGCGCAGCCGCAGGCCTCTTTTCGGCATCGGGGGTGCGGCGCCGAATCGCTGCCGAACATCAGGCGAGGGTGTCCGCCGAGCGCGGCTGCGAGCAGCGCATCGCGATCCTGCGGGCGCTTGGCAATCGGTTTGCAGAAGAGGTGCGGCCTGAGCTGCCCTCCCGCCACGTCGTCGAGCGTGATGAGAAGGTGTTGGAGCGTGACGGTCGCGCAGAGGTTCGGAAACTCGTCGAGCAGGCGGAGCGCCGCCGCCGTCGTGATGTGCTCCATGCTGATGCGCAGCTTGGGGTAGCGCGTTGCCAGATCGCGGTAGACCGCGAGAAACTCCTCCTCGCGATCCATCACGAAGCCGTGGCTTTCACCGTGCACCAGCAGGGGGATGCCCATCTCCTCCATCAGCCGCAGCGTCGTCTCGGCCTCGGCGAGGTTGCTCACGCCGCCTTCGCTGTTCGTCGTGATGCCGGCGGGGTAGAGCTTCATGCCGAAAAAGCCCGGCAGAGCCCGCGCCGCCTCCAGCTCCTTTTCGCCCAGCGGCGTGAAGAAAAGCGTCATCAGCGGAGTGAAGCTGCAGCCGACGGCCTCCAGCACGCGCTGCCGGTAAGCCTCCATCATGTCCGGCGTCGTGACGGGCGGTACGAGGTTGGGCATGATCACCGCCCCGGCGAAATCGGAGGAAAGCGGAGCCACGAGCTTCATCATCTCGGCGTCGCGGAGATGCAGGTGCATATCCAACGGACTGTGCAGCGTGATTTCCATGCCCCTATGTTACCACAGCGCCGCCTCTGACTCAAGCCCGCCATGCGGCACAAAAAGAATTTGACAGATTCGGGGCACTCTGATAGAGTCGGAGACATGAATTGGATGACCAAACTCGCCCTCTGTGCCCTCTCCCTGACTCCCCTCAACCTCGCGGCTCAGCACGTGCAGACCCTGCCGGTCGAAGGTGATGACAACCACGCCGCCGTCACCGAAACGCTCGACGAGCGCAACGCACGCATGGACTGGTGGCGCAAGGCGAAGTTCGGCATGTTCATCCACTACGGCCTCTACTCCGGGCTCGGCGGTGAGTTCAAGGGCGTGCCCGGCGGCGCCGAGTGGATTCAGAAAAACCTCGAACTCGACACCGACACCTACGCCGCTGAGGCTGCCCAATACTTCCGCCCCGCTCCCGGCTGCACGGAAGCTTGGGCCGAGCTCGCCCGCGAGGCGGGGTGCCGCTACATGGTGATGACGACGAAGCACCACGAGGGCTTCGCCATGTTCGACACGAAGCTGAGCGACTACAGCTCCCAGAAACTGATCGGTCGCGACATCGTGCGCGAATTTGTCGATTCCGCCCGCAGCCGCGGCATGAAAGTGGGCTTTTACCACAGCGTCATCGACTGGCATCACCCTGACTACGACAACAGCATCTGCCCGGGGCTCTGCTACCCGAAGAATCAGGAGGCCCTGCTCAAGCAGCGCGGCATTCCGCGCAATCAGGCCGCCTACATCGAGTTTTTGCACGGTCAGGTGCGCGAGCTGCTCACGCAGTACGGCGACGTCGCCATCATGTGGTGGGATTACTCCCAAGGAGCGGCCGAGGGAGAACGCGCCTGGAAGGCTCCGGCTCTCATCCGCATGTGTCGCGAGTTGCAACCCGGCATCATCATGAACAATCGCCTCTACTCGTATTCGGGCTTTGACTCTTCGCTCGACGGGCTTCAGCTCGACCTGCGCTGCGGCGACTACACGACGCCCGAGAAGCGCATCCCGGCCGCCGGCTATCCCGGCCTCGACTGGGAATCCTGCATGACCGTCGGCGATAAGTGGGGGTATAATCGCTACGACGCCAACATCAAGAGCCCGGCCGTCGTCATCGGCCAGCTGCAGGAGTGCGCCGCCAAAGGCGGCAACCTGCTGCTCAACATCGGCCCTAAGGGCGACGGCTCCATCCCCGAGGCCTTGGTGAAGGTCTTTAAGCGCGTCGGCGCTTGGATGCGCGTCAATGGCGAGTCCATCTACGAGAGCGAACCCTGCACCATCCTCAGTCTGCCCGACGGCCTCATGGCCAGCATGGTCGGCGAGCAACTCTACATCTTCTTGCCCGCAGGGCCCCGAACGGAGCCCTATGAAATCAAAATCAAGGCCAATCAGCTCAACTCCGTCGAGCCCTCCGTGCTCGGCCAGCCGGACTGCAAGGTCGGCCTCAGGCGCGTGGAAGAGCCGCGCGAGGGCGCGGATGAACCCGAGGCCTTCCTCATCTTCACCGTTCCGGCCGAGGCTTGGACGCAGGCCGTCGAAGGCATGCCCGTGCTGCGTCTCGAAATCAACAACGCCTGAGCCATTCTCCCCGCCTTTTTCTGCCTGGCTCTGCTGCCATGAGCAATAAAATCTACGCCCTCCCCATGGTGTTGGGAGATCAGTACATCCTCTCCAATGTCGTGCGGGAGACGGAAGACACCGTCGTTTACGCCGCCATGCAGAAGGACATGCGGCGCGAGGTTTTGGTCGAGTCGCTGAGCCCTGCCGCCATGCAGGATCCCGCCAAAGTCAGCAACTTTTTGGAGACCGCGCGCATTCAGGCGAGCATTCCCGCCAAGGTCGTGGCTTCGACCCTCGAGTTGATTCAGGCGGAGGGCTCTTGGCATCTCACCAAAGAGAGAATCAAAGGCGAGCCGCTCGACGTCATGGTCTCCACCGGGCGCAAATTGCCGGCTCTGGTGCTCTGCAACCTCTTTCTCGAGCTCTGCCATGCGGCCATCTACCTTGACATTCGCGGGGTGAACAACCGACCGATGCGCCCCGACGCCATTTATCTGATGGATCATGGCTTCCGCTTTGAGAACCTCGCCTGTGCCGGCGAGCGTTCGAGCAAGGCCACCCCCGAGCTGCTCTCGGTCTTGGCCGCCGATCTGCTGCCTCTGCTCGATGCGAGCTCCTACGAGGCCTTTCGCATGGGGGAAATCCTCAGGCGCGTGCGCTACGGCTGCAACTGGACGCCGATGAGCGTCTTGGTCCTCGATGAAGAGCTGGTGCGTCTGCAAGCCGACATCATCGCGCTGATCGAGGGTGACTCCTCCGCATCCGATGCCGGAGCCCCCGGCGCCGTCGAGCCTCGCTGCAGCGACTACCTGCCGCCGCCTGCCGCACAGCGGAGCACCGGCACCGACGTCGCCGCAAACTCGGCGCCTCGGCCGGCCGTCATCCCGGCAGCTCCCGCCTTCTTCGACCCCTGAGCCGCCACTGAGGCGCTCCCCCCTCTTTCGGAGCTCTCCCTCGGAGGCCGGGCGCGCCGAAAGGCAACGCGAACGAGAGCGCACCGCGATAACGAAAGCCCCCTGCCTGAAGAAAAGGGCAGGGGGCTTTGGCGTGCCCGAGAGCGCATCGGGCCGGAGCCGGGCGGCGACGCGTCAGGCCTCGCCGAGCTGCTGCTTCCACCAAGCGAGACGCTGCTGCGTGTTGCTCGGGTTGGGAGCGCCGGGATTCGTGCGCAGGCGGAAAGCGCGATCGAGATCGAACACCGCATGCACGTCATCGCCGTACTCCGGTGAAATCTCGCGGAACTGCTCGAGCGTCAGCTTATTGAGCGGCGTGCCGCTCGAGACCGCGAGCGCCACAGCCTTGCCCACCAACGCATGCGCCTTGCGGAACGGAACCCCGCGGCGCACGAGATAATCGGCCAGATCCGTCGCCAGCAGCAGCGGATCTGCCACCGCCGCCTCGCAGGCTGCGGCATTGATGCGCATCGCCGCCACCATCTCGGCATTCACTTGCAGCGCCAGCTGCACCGTCTCAAAGGAATCGAACAGCGGCTCCTTGTCCTCCTGCAAATCGCGGTTGTAGGTCAGCGGCAGCCCCTTCACGGCCACCATCACGCTGACCAGATTGCCGTACAGACGGCCGCTCTTGCCGCGCGTCAGCTCGCAGACATCGGGGTTTTTCTTCTGCGGCATCAGGCTCGAGCCCGTCGTGTGTGCGTCCGAGAGCGTGCAGTAGCCGAACTCGGCGCTGCTCCAGAGCACCAAGTCCTCACTCAGGCGCGAGAGATGCGTGCCGATGAGCGAGAGACAGAAGAGACACTCGAGAATATAATCGCGATCCGCAATCGCATCCATCGAGTTCTGCGTCACGCCGTCGAAGCCCAGCTCGGCCGCAATGGCCTCGCGATCCAAATTGATAGTCGAGCCGGCAATCGCCCCCGAACCGAGGGGAGACAGGTTGAGGCGGCGACGGCAGTCGCGCAGGCGATCCGCATCCCGCGCCAGCATCTCCACATACGCCAGCAGGTGGTGCCCGATCGTCACCGGCTGAGCCCGCTGCAAATGCGTGTAGCCCGGCAGGCGCACATCGGCATACTCGTCCGCCTTGCCCACCAGCGCCAGCTGCATGCGGCGCAGCAGCTCGAGCGTCACGTCAATCTCGGCGCGGCAGTAGAGGCGCGTATCCGTAGCCACCTGATCATTGCGCGAGCGCGCCGTGTGCAGCTTGGCGCCGGGCGCACCGATGCGGCGCGTCAGCTCGCTCTCAATGTTCATGTGAACATCCTCCAGCTTCGTGCTCCAAGAGAAATGGCCCGTCTCGATATCAGCCAGAATCCCCTCGAGCCCCGAGCGAATCGCCTCGAACTCCTCCTCCGTCAGCATCCCCGCCTTGAGCTGAGCCCTCGCATGAGCAATCGAACCGGCCACATCGTGGCGGTAAAGCTTCCAGTCATATGAAACGGATTCGCCGTACCGGAGAACCAGGTCGGCCGTCGCCTGTGAAAATCTGCCTGTCCACATATCGCAGGCAGATTACACCAAAGCGGCTCAGCGTGCAAGCCGTAAACACCGCTAACGCGGCAAAAGCGGGCAAGGCGAGCACATTTTTCTTGCCAAAGCCCATTCATGCGGGTAAAATGCCCTGTGGCGTGCGTCACGTGCGCAACGTCGCTAACTTCAACCCATCTCAGATTCCCATGGACTTTATCTCACCGAATGTAGCTGCCCTCACCCCCTCTCTGACGCTTGCTGTGACCAACCGCGCCAAGGAGATGAAAGCGAATGGCGAGCAGGTATACGGCCTCGCCGGTGGTGAGCCCGACAAGGACACGCCCGAGAACGTCAAGCAGGCCGCCATCAAGGCCCTGGAGAACGGCGCCACCAAATACACGCCGTCCGTCGGCCTGCCCCAGCTGCGCCAAGCCATCGCCGACAAGCTCAAGCGCGACAACAACCTCGAGTACGGCATCGACCAGATCTGCGTTGCCTGCGGTGCCAAGCCCGCCGTCTACAACGCCCTGCGCGCCTGCATCGGCGAAGGAGACGAAGTCATCATCCCGAGCCCCTACTGGGTGAGCTATCCCGCCATGATCCAACTGTGCGGCGGCACGCCCGTGTTTGTGGAGACGACGGCGGAAAACGGCTGGAAGATCACGGCCAAGCAGTTTGAAGAGGCCATGACGCCGCGCACCAAGATGATCATCCTCACCACGCCGCACAACCCGACCGGCGCCGTCTACACCGAGGAAGAGCTCCGCGCGATCGGCGAAGTCGCCATCGAGGAAGACATCCTCATCATCTCCGACGAAATCTACGAGCACCTCGTCTACGGCGAGGCCAAGCACGTCTCCATCGCCTCGCTGAGCAAAGAGCTCTACGACCTGACGATCACCGTCAACGGCTTCTCGAAGAGCTACGCCATGACCGGCTGGCGCCTCGGCTACACCGCAGCCCCCGAGCCGATTGCCAAATACATCAAGCTCATTCAGGACCACACCGCCTCCAACGCCACGACCTTCGCACAGTACGGCGCTATCGAGGCTCTCACGGGTGATCAGAGCTTCATCGACGACCTGCGCGAGGAGTACGACTTCCGCCGCCAGTACGTCTACAGCAGGCTCGCTGCCATGCCGAAAGTCAAAGTCGTCGAACCGAAGGGCGCCTTCTACTTCTTCATCGACCTCAGCGAGCTGGGCATGAGCTCCCTGAACATCTGCAACAAACTGCTCGAGCGCTACAAAGTTGCAGCCGTTCCCGGCATCGCCTTCGGCAATGATCAGGCCATCCGCATCTCCTACTGCACCTCGCTCGACGTGCTCAAGGAGGGCCTCGACCGCCTCGAAGACTTCTGCAAAAAACACTGATGCGGTAACGCACAGCACGCGGCGAGCCCCGGCCGACAAAGCGGGGTGCCCGCGCTCAAAAGCCGCCTGCCCGAAGCATCGGGCGGGCGGCTTTTTGCTGCCTGCGGAAAGAGGAGCTGCCCCTGCCTGCTCGCCGAAACAGGTGGGCGGCTTCCCTTGACAGGAGCCGCAAATCCTGCTGCAATAGAGAGCGGAAACCCCGGGCAGCGTCACCGCCCGTGCCGCGCACCGCCCGTGCCGTGCACCCGCCCGTGCCGCGCACCCGCCCCATCCGCACAACCCGACACCCTATTACCCGCAACATGAAAGACAACATCGCAGAAGCCATCTGCCGGCAAATCGGCATCGAATTCGACTCCGCCTACCTCTACCTCGCCCTCTCCGCCGACATGGCCTCCCAAGGCTATCGCGGCGCCGCACACTGGCTGCGCCTCCAGTACCGGGAAGAATGCGAGCACGCCCTGCGCCTCATCGACTACCTGGAGCAGCGGAGCGGCACCGTCCGCCTCAGCGCCATCCCCGCCCACTTGCCCGAGCGGCGCAGCCTTGCCGAGACCTTCCGCCACACCCTTGAACACGAACGCGCCATCACCGCCGCCATCAACAAACTACTCGACCTCTGCGTCAGCGAACAAGACTACGCCTCCCAGCACCTCCTGCTCGAATACGCCGCTGAGCAAGTGCAGGAAGAAAACGCCGTCACCGAAATCGTCGACTACATCGCCCTCTGCGAAGGCAACACCGGCGGCCTCATGCGCGTCGACGCCCGCTTGGGTGAACGCCGCGAATAATAAGCCTCGCAGCCCCCGCCGCCGCGCCGCCGCGCCGCCGCGCTGCGAGCCCGGCTCTGACATCATCGCGGCACCGTCGAGTCCCCGTCGCGCCTCCGTCGCGGCAGCGCCGGACGCCCCGTGAAACACAGCGTATCGAGCCTCGGGCTTGCACCCGGGGCTCAACTCTGCTACAATAGCCCCGCTATGATGCTTCAGTTTTACAAAATGACGGGTGCGGGTAACGACTTTGTCATGATCGACAACCGCGACCTCTCCCTCAGCGAGCTGCTCACCCGCGACAACATCGCCGCGCTCTGCGACCGCCGCTTCGGCATCGGAGCCGACGGCCTCATCGCCGTTGAACCCGCGCAGGGCCAAGGCGACGTGCGCATGCGCTACTACAACTCCGACGGCGGAGAAGCCGAAATGTGCGGCAACGGCGCGCGCTGCTTCACCGCCTTCGTCGAATTCCTCACCGACGGCCAACTGCGAGACATGCACTTTGAAACCATCGCCGGCCTCGTGCGCGGCACCGTCAACGACGACGACAGCGTCACCATTCAGCTCACCACGCCGAAAGACCTCAAACTCAACGCCCTGCCGGCCGACGACGTCATCCCGGCGCCCGTCCACTTCCTCAACACCGGCGTCCCCCATGCCGTCGCCTACCTCCCGTCGGTCGACGACATCGACATCCGCAAAATGGGCGCCTACCTGCGCTACCACAAAGCCTTCGCCCCCGCCGGCACCAACGCCAACTTCGCCACCGTCCTCAGCCCGCAGCACCTCAAACTGCGCACCTACGAACGCGGCGTTGAAGACGAAACCCTCGCCTGCGGCACCGGCATGACCGCCACCGCCCTCCTGCACGCCCTGCTCACGGACGCCCCCTCGCCCATCAGCCTCGACGTCGCCGGCGGCGACACCCTCTCCGTAGGCTTCAAGCGCGTCGGCGCCACCGAATTCAGCGACGTCACCCTCACCGGGCCCGCCCTCATCGTCTTCCGCGGCGAAGTCATCCTCTGAAGAGCCCTAGCCGCATCGGAACGGCGGAGCGCGGGAGATGGTCATCCCCCGCGCTCCGCCGCCTCCATCCCGCCGAGCCATCCTGACGAGCCGTCCTGACGAGCCGTCCCGCCGCCTCCTCTCGGCAGCAGCCCCCTCCATGCCACCGCGCTACCAAATCAACACCAACGGTCGCCCCATCATCCTCGTCGGACTGATGGGCTGCGGCAAATCGACCGTCGGCAAAGAGCTCAGCCGCCAGACCGGCATGCCCCTGCTCGACACGGACGCCGTCATCGAAGAGCAAATCGGCAAAAGCATCCCCGACATCTTTGCCGAATACGGCGAAGCCCACTTTCGCGCCCTTGAAACCGCCCTGCTGCGCTACCTCGACACCCAGCACGATGAAACGCGCGTACCGCCCATCATCTCCACGGGCGGCGGCACCGTCATCCGCGACGAAAACCGCCGCCTGCTGCGCCACATCGGCTTCGTCGTCTGGCTCAACGTCGACGTCCGCATCCTGCTGCAGCGCACCGCCGGCAGCAACCATCGCCCCCTGCTGCAAAACGCCGACCCCGAAGGCACCCTCAGGCGCCTCTTCAACGAGCGCCGCGCCGCCTATGCCGCCGCCTCGCACCTCTCGCTCGACTGCTCGCACACCAACGTCTTTGCCACCGCGCGGCGCATCTGCAAAGCCGCCAATCGCTACTTTGCCGCCCTGCGGCGCTCCCACCGCTGACGCAGCCGTCGGGAACCGCGCCGAAAACCGCGTCCGAGGCTGCGCCGAAAGCTGCGCCGAAAGCTCCGCCGAGAGCTCCGTCGAGACCGCGTTCGGCGATGCGCGTCAGCAAGCGGACAAATTGCGTTTCCTGCTTGACGCCAACCCGCCGACTGTGGTAGGATTCCCGCAGAGCCGCAACAGCGGCACCGCAGCCTTTTTTCATCATGAAACCCGCTACATTCAACTGCACTGTCCTGCGCGACGGCCACCAGTCGCTCGCAGCCACCCGCATGTCCACCGAGCAGATGCTCGATCTTGCACCGATTCTGGACACGATGGGCTTCTCGGCCCTCGAGACTTGGGGCGGCGCCTCCATCGACGCCGGCCTTCGCTTCCTCGGTGAACTCCCCTTCGAACGCCTTGACACGCTCAAGAAGCTCGCGCCGAAGACCCCGCACATGATGCTGCTGCGCGGTCAGAACATGGTCGGCTACACCAACTACGCCGACGACGTCGTCGAAGCCTTCGTCAAGCTCAGCGCCAAGCACGGCATGAACATCTTCCGCATCTTCGACTGCCTGAACGATCCGGAAAACATGCGCACCTCCATCCGCGCAGCCAAGGAAGCCGGCGCCACCGCCCACGGCACCATCTGCTACACCACCTCCCCGGTGCACAACCTCGAATACTTCGGCAAGCTCGGCCGCAAGATTGCCGACATGGGCGCTGACGGCATCGTCATCAAAGACATGGCCGGCCTCATCCCCCCGAGCGAAGCCGCCGCCCTGACGGCGATGCTCAAGAAGGAAGTCGGCCTGCCCGTCTGGGTGCACACGCACGATACCGCCGGCTTGGGTGCAGCCACCTACGTTGCCGCCATCAACGCCGGAGCCGATGCGGTCGACTGCTCCATCGCCCCCTTTGCCAACGGCACGGGCCAGCCCGACTGCATGCGCATGCTTGCTCTTCTCAAGGGCTATGATCGCTGCCCGGTCGTGGCGGACGACTTCTGCGCCAAGCTCGCCGACCTCTCGGCTCGCCTGCAGCCCATCTACGACAGCCTCTCGCGCTTCACCAGCCACAAGAACGAAATCGTCAACAGCGACACGCTGCGCTATCAGGTGCCCGGCGGCATGCTCTCGAACTTCCGCAACCAGCTCAAGGAGATGAACATGACCGACAAGTTCGAGGAAGTGTTCGCCGAAATCCCCGTCGTGCGCGAAGCCCTCGGCTGGATCCCGCTCGTCACCCCGACCTCCCAGATCGTCGGCGTGCAGGCCATGATGAACGTCAAGTTCGGCCGCTGGAAGAACATCACCCCGCAGTGCGCCGACGTCGCCCTCGGCTACTACGGCCACACCCCCGCCCCGGTGGACAAAGACCTTCAGGCCCTCTGCGCCAAGAAGATGGGCAAGGATCCCATCACCTGCCGCCCCGCCGACCTCATCAAGCCCGGCATGCCGGCCCTCCGCGAGAAACTCGCCGCCAAGGGCCTGCCCGTCACCGACGAGAACTGCGTCATCTACGCCATGTTCCCGCAGCAGCTGGAGGACTACTACGCCGGCAAGCGCCCCGAGCCGCCGACCGCCAAGCCCAAGGAAAGCGCCCCGCAGGCCAGCCTCGGCACGCAGGTCGCGCTGAACTCCGTCGGCGTCAGCGCCTCCATCAACGGCCACGACATGACGCTCAACATCATGGGCCGTCAGTACGACGTCCACATCGTCGAGAAGTAAAACCTCTCAAGCCCTCGGCTCAAGAGCAGGGGGCTTCACCCTTCTCATCGACCGCCCCCGCGCAGCAGCCGGGGGCGGTCTTTTGTCGAGCACGCCGGGATGCACCCGCGCCGAGATCTCCCCGCGCCGGACTCCCCCCGCGCCGGGGCGCCATCGCGCCGGGCTTCCCCGAGCAGCTTTCCCCGCAGTTTCTCCCGAGCAGCCTTCACCCCGGCGATTATATCCCCCCTCCGGCTGCGGGAAATCCGCCCTGTCGCATCCGGAGCGAGCAGGCGGGGTCAACGCGCGTGCGAAAACAAAAACGGTGCGCCCCCAAAGGCGCACCGTTTTGTACTCAATGACATCCGTCAAGCCGGCGGCTCGCGCCGATCAGACCCCCTCGGCCATCGGCTCGAAATAATACCCCGTGCCGCGTTCCGTCACAATACAGCCCGCATAAGAACCGAGCTTCTGGCGCAGGCGCTTCACGTGCGTATCGAGCGCGCGCGACTGCGTCGTATCGGCATAGCCGAAGAGAATCTTCTGCAGCTCATAGCGATCCTGCACCTTGCCGGGGCGCTCCATGAGATAAGCCAGAAGCTTGAACTCGGCCGTCGTCAAATCGAGAGGCTCCCCCGCGAGCGAAGCGTGCAGCGTATTTTTGTCGAGCACCAGAGAGCCCGAGCGCACAATCAAACGCGCCGCCCCCGCATTCGCGCGCGAGAGGATATTGCGGACGCGCAGCATCAACTCCTTCGGGCTGAAAGGCTTCGTCACATAATCATCCGCCCCCAGCTTCAACCCCGCCAGCCTATCCTCAAGCTGCGCACGAGCCGTCAGAAAAAGCACCGGAATCGACGCCGTCAGCGGACTGCCCTTCATCGCTCGGTAAATCTCAAGCCCGTCCATCCCCGGCAGCATAATATCGAGAATCACGAGATCCGGGCGCGTGCTGCGAATCAGCTCCAGCCCCTCCGTTCCCTCGTGAGCCATCGAAGCCGACCACCCCTGCCGCTCGAGATTGAAAGCCACCAACTCGGCGATATCCTCATCATCCTCGACAATCAGAATATTCATGGCGCAATTGTATCAGAAAAGAACTCAGATCGCACACCTTTTCTCACCGACGCTGCGTCCCCCTGCCGTCAACAGGTAAAAAGACGGAATCGCCAACTCCTTCGCATGATCGCCGATACGCTCGATCGCCCGCAGAATGAACAGCAAACTCGTCCCCGTGTGAAAATTGTAAAACATCGCCGAAGACGTATTGTGGAAAATCCGCTCCATCTCCTTGGCATACATCTGATCCAGCTCCTCATCCTTCGAGCGAACCCCGTAAGCCAGGCGCTCATCATCGCGCAGAATCGACAGCACCGCATCCTGCAACTCCACCTCAGCCATCAGATAAATCGGCTTAAACGCCTCAATATCCGACGGCTCAATCTGATCCGCAATCTCGTGCACATTCTGCACAATCTGGAGAGCCTGATGCACGATGCGCCCCAGACGGCTACAGCGCTGCGCACAGCGCACCAACTGCAGGCGATCCTCAGCGTCCGTCATCCCCACCAGCAGATTCGCATTGCAATCTGCCTCCGCCTTGCGCGTCTCCGTCTGCAGCGCCGAGCACTCCGCCATCAAGCGCAGGCAAAGCTGCGAATCGACGCGGAAAAGCGCATCGCGAACACGGTTGATCAGATCGCGCACCTTGCGGCTGAGTTCCGGGAAATAATCAGGCGTTTCAATATTATCCATATCCATATACTTCTTTACTTCTTGGTGCCGCGGGAACCACTCCCTCGCAGCGCCTCTATCTCACCATGAACCCCGGCATAAATCAAGCATCCTCGAGTGAATAAAACGCCACGCCGCCCCGGCACCAACGTGGCGCAAACGCCACAAAGCAACCCCGCGAGAGGCAAAAGCCCCGCTGACGGCGCACAAAAGACGCAGCGCAGCCGGCCCTGCCGAGCCGGCTGCGCCACAAAGCGAACCCCGCGCCCCCGAACAGCTCAGGAACGCTCCGGAAGCAGCGCCAGATAATCCCCGTAGCCCTGAGCCTCCATCTCCTCGCGGGGCACAAAGCGCAGCGCCGCACTGTTGATGCAGTAACGCAAACCCCCGAGCTCGGCCGGCCCGTCGTTAAACACATGGCCGAGGTGCGCATCACCCGTCGCGCTCCGCACCTCCGTGCGAATGCGGTGAGCATACGTACGGTCCTCATGCTCCGTCAGTAAACTCCTATCAATAGGCTTGGAAAAAGCCGGCCAGCCGCAGCCCGACTCAAACTTATCCGTCGACACGAAAAGCGGCTCACCCGTCGTCACATCCACGTAAATCCCCTCGCGCGTCTCCTTGAAATAAGCGTTGAAAAAAGGATTCTCCGTCGCCGACTCCTGCGTCACCGCATACTGCTCGCGCGTCAGCGTGCGGCGCAGCGTCTCATCATCCGGGCGGTGAAAACGGGAAGCCGGGCGAAAAGCCCTAGCCTCCGCAAACAACTCCGGCGCCAGATGGCAGTACCCGTCCGGCCGCAGCTCCAAATAATCCTGATGGTACGCCTCCGCCGGGAAAAAATTCTCCAGCGGGAGCAACTCAACCGCCAGCGGCTTCCCCAGCTCCGCCGCCCGCTCCTCCAACAGCTCGCGCAGCACCGGCTCATCCGCCGCATCCGT
Source organism: Candidatus Parakkermansia intestinigallinarum (assembly GCF_944389695.1). Taxonomy (NCBI): domain Bacteria; kingdom Pseudomonadati; phylum Verrucomicrobiota; class Verrucomicrobiia; order Verrucomicrobiales; family Akkermansiaceae; genus Candidatus Parakkermansia; species Candidatus Parakkermansia intestinigallinarum. The sequence continues at coordinate 65,104 of NZ_CALXNG010000007.1, read as the reverse complement.
AAAATAAATACCCGTGCGATACTGCGTGCCGACATCGTTCCCCTGCTGATTCACACTCAGAGGATCAATACTCCGCAGGTAAAGCTCCGCCAGCTCGCGCAGCGAAACAATCAGCGGATGATAGCGCACGCGCACCGTCTCCGCCGCCTGCGTCTCCCCGGTCTTCACCTGCTCATAACTCGGCGAAGCAACCACACTGTTCGCGTAGCCCACCTCCGTGTCCGTCACCCCGGCCACCTGCTTCATATAATGCTCCGTGCCCCAAAAGCACCCGCCGGCCAAATACAGCTCCTTCATCATCATCGTCATCTTCATCACGCGACTTCCCCGTCGCACCTCGCCTCTTATACCGCGAAACAGGCCGCAACGCAAGCCGTAAACGGCAGCCCCACCGCATCCGCCCCTGTTCCCGCCCCGTGTGAGCGCAGTGCACCCTTTGAACCCCGCCGTGAAAAGCGACGTGCGGAAAGTCCCTCCGCTGCCCGTAGACAGCGTCGATGAGATGGCCACAGTCTTTGCGCCGTCCCGACAACACCCTGATGAGGCACGCCCAGGCTCCCGCATCCCGACTCCGTGCCGACCCGTCACACGTGGCCGCAGCACCGAGCAAGAGAACCGTCCGCCTTGACAAATTCCCCTCCGCTTAGGAGAGTATCCGCACCCTCTCTCCGGTTTCACATGAGCACGCAAGCCATCGGCATCGACTTCGGCACCGCTAAAACCCTCGTGGCGTATCCGGACCCGCATGAAAAGCGCCCCGAGACCCTGCGGCTCGAAGCGCAGGAAAAAGTCTTCACGGGCGGCGAAGTCCGCGAAGCCGTCATCACCCGCCCCGTCTCATTCAGCCCGGAGTACGCCGACGCCTTGGCAACCAAGGGCGAGGAGTAAACACCCATGACGCCGACAAAAACTCCAGCCTGCAACTCAGCCTCTGCCGAAGGACTCGCGCAGAGCACCCCGGAGCAAGCGAGAAAACAACTCTCAGAGCGCGGCATTGCCCGCGAGAAATACCCCATAGCACTCTCCCGCGCCTGTGAAGAGAGAGACACCGAGCTCATCCGCCTGCTGACGGCAGCGGGAGCCGACATCAACGCCGAGGATGAGGACGGCACCCCTCCGCTGCACCGAGCTGCCGAATATGGTCACGCGGACGTCGTCCGCCTGCCGCCCTGAGCCGCCCTGAGCCACCCTGAGCCACCCTGAGGCGTCCAGAAGGCGTCCAGAAGGCGTCCAGAAGGCGTCTTGAGGCGTCTTGAGGCGCCCTGAGGCGCCCTGAGGCGCCCGGAAGGCGCAGGCGAAGCCGGCCCCAAGCAGCGCCCCGTCCTGCGCCGCAGGGCAGGGGCCTGCATCGCGATTTAGCCGCCCGAAAGCGGCTCAAAATCTCGGCTCGCGCCCCTGAAACAGGTGATGCTCTGCGGCGAGATCGACACATTTTTCTTGCCATTCCGCCGTGAACATGATACGAAAAGTGTCAACATGGACACGACATACTATGTGATCTACGGCATGCTGTTGCTCCTCTCCGTCTTCGGCCTCATCGTCGGCGTGAGCAACGATGCCTGCAACTTCCTCAACTCATCACTCGGTTGCCGTGCCGGCACCTACATGCAGGTGGCCGCCGTCGCCGCCGTCGGCGTCATTCTGGGTGCCTGCTTCTCCAACGGCATGATGGAGATCGCCCGCAGCGGCGTCATCGTCCCGCAGTACTTCACCTTCCGCGAAGTCATGCTCCTCTTCCTGGCCGTCATGGTGGCCAACGTCATCCTGCTGGACGTCTTCAACACCTTGGGACTGCCCACCTCAACAACCGTCTCCCTCGTCTTCTCCTTGCTCGGCTCAGCCCTCGGCACCGCCGTCTACAGCCTGCAAAACTCCGCACTCGGCAGCGGCTTGGGCCAGTACATCAACACAGAGAAAGCCGTCATCATCGTCAGCGGCATCTTCTGCTCCGTCGCCATCGCCTTCATCGCCGGCACCATCGTCATGTGGCTGGCGCGCCTGCTCTTCAGCTTCCGCTACCACCGCACCTTCCGCCTCATCGGCCCGTTGTGGTGCGGCGCCGCCCTCACGGCCATCTGCTACTTCGCCATCTTCAAAGGCCTCAAGAGCAGCCCCATCATGGATCCTGAGCTCATGCAGCTCATGGAGCTCAACCTCGGCAGCCTGCTGCTGGCAACCTTCGGCGGCTGGGTCGTCATCACCGCCATCCTGCAACATCTCCTGCACGTCAACACCCTGCGCATCACCGTGCTGGCCGGCACCGGCGCCCTCGCCCTCGCCTTCGCCGGCAACGACCTCGTCAACTTCATCGGCGTCTTCATGGCCGCGCAGTCATCCATGCAAATCGCCGACGCCTGGCTGGCCCAGGGCGGCAGCCTCGATGACCTCTCCATGGGTGCGCTCGCCGAACCCGCCCACACCGACTTCATCTACCTGTTCATCGCCGGGCTCATCATGGTCGGCGCCCTCTTCATGTCGAAGAAAGCCCGCAAAGTCACCGAAACCGAGCTCAAACTCTCCTCATCGAACACCGCCGGCAAAGAGCGCTTCGGCTCCAGCCCGCCCGCCCGCGTCATGGTGCGCTACGCGCTCAACACCATCCGCTTCGTGCGCCGCATCACCCCCGCCCCCGTCGCCGGATTCGTCGCCAAGCGCTTCGAGCCCCTGCGCCCCGAAGAAGAAAGCAGTGCGCTCTACGACCAGATTCGCGGCTCCGTCAACCTCACCCTGGCCGCGCTGCTCATCTCCGTCGCCACCTCCTACCAGCTCCCCCTCTCCACCACCTACGTCACCTTCATGGTCGCCATGGGCTCCTCCCTCTCCGATCGCGCTTGGGGGAGAGACAGCGCCGTCTACCGCATCACCGGCGTACTCACCGTCATCGGCGGCTGGTTCCTCACCGCGCTTGCGGCCTGCTTCGCCGCCTTCATCGTCGCGCTCATCATGTGCTTCGGCGGCTTCTGGGGCGTCGTCGTCATGCTGCTCATCGTCGGCGCCCTGCTCATCAAATCCACCTTCTTCACCCGAGGGGACAAGCAGGAAATCAAACTGCTCGACGTCAACAAAGAAGGCGCCGTGCACGACTTCGGTGAAGCCGCAGCCGGGCGCCTCGGCCGCATGATCGGCATCTACAAAGCCATGGTGCAGGCCCTGCTCAACGAAGACCGAGACAGCCTCAAGCGCCTGCGCAAGAAAACCCGCTCCCTCAAGCGAGACCTCGAACTCATGCGCGAGAACGAAGTCATCCCCACCCTCTCCAGCCTGCCGAGCCAGTTAGCCGACCGCGGCCAGCTCATCTTCCGCATCTCGCAAATCTCCTGCGCCACCTGCGAATGCCTGCTCACCCTCGTCAAAGCCGCCTTCAACCACATCGACAACAACCACGCCGGACTCAACGAAGAGCAGGGGCGCGACCTGCTGGCCCTCACCGACAAAATCGGCCGCTTCTACCCCAACCTCACCGACATGCTCGTCGCCGGAGACTACAAAGGCATCGAAAGCATGCTCGAAGACAGCGTCAAGCTCGGCAACGACTTCGCCGAGCTCATCACGCGCCACCTCATGCACAGCGCCGGAGACGAGAGCGGCCTGCGCAACGGCATCCTCTACCTCACCCTGCTCAACGAAACCCGAGCCATGGTCAGCCACGCCTTCTCGCTCATCCGCTGCATCAAAGAGCTCTTCGAAGGCTGAGCCCTGCACCTCGGCGCCCCGCCCACCCGTCGGCGGGCCCGCAGCAGAGACACCGAAGGGGGCTGCCGCATCGTCCGGGATGCGGCAGCCCCTCGCATTTCGCCCCCGCTCTCTCCCGCGCCTCCGGGCAGGGAAGCTGATCGCGGGAACCGATCGGGGGAAACTGATGAGGAAAAGCGGCTCGGCAAACTCAGCGCGACGAAAACAAATTCAAAAACGCCATGGCGAACACATCCTCCCCGAACAACTTCAGACAAAACTCGCGGTGCGAGCGGTAAACCGCCTCCATCGGCTCCGTCACACCGTCCGGATCAAGATACAAATTCTTGTTCTGCCAGCGGTACAAATGGTCGGTGCGGCGCAGCCCCTGCGGAAAACCCGAGCCGTATACCAAATGCTCCTCGTACCCCCGCAGAATCCGCAACTCATGCGAATGCAAATTCGCCATCGTCAGCCGCACCTGCGGGTAAACCCCCAAAAGCCCGAGCAGAGACTCACTCAGAAACCGGGGCACCAACACCACCTTCACCTCCGGAAACTCCTCAAAAAAGCGGGTATATCGAGTCGCCTGCAACACCTCATCCTCATTCGTGCATATGTATACCGGCACCCGCCTCTCCTTCGCCTGCTCGAAGATGAAACGGTACATGCGGTCAGTGCCCAGCAGATTCTGCGACTCATCGATGATGAAACCCGCCCAGTCCCTCTCACCGAACAGATCAAAATTCCACAGAACCGGCGCAGCCGCCGAGAGCAGCGGCATGATGCGAGCCTTGTTCTCCTCCTGCATCATTCGCGTGCAGTTGTCGTACCACTCGGCATAATACTCAATCACGTCAACCGGCTCTGAGCAGGCCACGGCCCAGCATTTCAGGCCGAAGAAATCCATGAACTTCGCCAGCACGAGCGGCGAGACCGTCTCCATCATGAGCGGCTCGCGAATCCATACCAGGGCATCGCACATCGTGAGCGGCGGTTGGCACTCCGCCATTTTGAGATAATCTTTGGCCATAGCTGTCTGTCGTGTGTAGGGGGTGAATCCGAGTGGGGACGGAGAGAGACCGGAATGAGTCCTCCCCCTGTTATGATAAGCATCATCAATGCTGATTTTTATACTCCGTTCATTAAAAGTCTGTTGCATATATGTGAGAGATTTTTGGAGCCCTTGGGCCTTCGTGTATTCGTGAACGGGGCGACGTCGGGAAATGCGTTCCCGCCACGAACATAATGATTTCATTGAACTTCGTGCTTGATTTCAGCATTGATGATGCTGTTTCATGGAGGCGTCCGCAGGGCGCGGAGAACGCAGCGGCATCGGGAGACGACATGAACATCAGGAAACGAGAACACGCAGGGCGCATCCTGCTTCGGCAGCTCGGCATCGACACCGCCGATGCCGCACGCCTCATCCTCGAAGCCGCCGAGGCTCTCCGGCTGCGCGCCGACGCCGGGCGCAGCACCCTCATCCTCCGCCTGCGCGAACTCCTCCGGGCCGGGGCAGAAGCCCTGCGTCGGCGCGAGCAGACGCGCCCCTTCGCCGAAGTCGCCCGCCTGAGCCTCGCCGCCCGCGCCCACCGCCGCCCCCTCACCCTGCGCGACCTGCACAGCTTCACCAATCGCCTGCTGCGCCTGCCGGGCGTCGCGGAAAGCCCGCTGCGCAGCATCGGGGCCGACGAGTGCCGCCGGATGCTCGAGAGCGCCTTCGGGCGCAGCGCCCACAGCTACCGCAAGGGACGCGCCATCCTGCACAGCATCTTCGCCTACGGGCGGCGGCAGGGCTGGTGCAGCGCCAACCCCGTCGACGCCATCGACGCGCCGCCCGTGCGCGAGGCGGAAATACGCCCGCTCGCCCCGGCCGAATGCGAACGCCTGCTGCAAGCCGCCCGCCGCCCCGCCCACCGCGCCTGCCGCCCGGCTCTGGGGCTCATGCTCCACGCCGGGGTGCGCCCGGCAGAGGTGGCCCGCCTCGACTGGCAGGACATCTGCTGGCAAGACAGCGCCGTGTGCATCCGCCCCACGCATGCCAAGACCGGCGGCGGCCGTCTGGTGCCGCTCAGCCCGCCGCTCCGGCGCATGCTGCGGCTCTGCCGCCCGGCCTCGGGCTGCGGGCCGATCTGCCCGCCGCAGTGGCTGCGCCGCTGGCGCGAGCTGCGGCGCTGCGCGGGCTTTGAGCACTGGGTGCCCGACGTGCTGCGCCACACCTACGCCAGCTATCACGCGCGCCGATTCCGCAACCTCCCCGAGCTGCAACTCTACATGGGGCATCGCAGCCTCGCGCTGCTGCAAACGCGCTACCTCAACCCCGCCGGCATCACCGCCGCAGCGGCGCGGCGCTTCTGGCAGCTGCAACTTTGAAGCCCCCGCCGAAAGGCCCCCGCCGAAAGGCCTCGGCAGAAACGCCCCGCCGCAGAAACGGCAAGAGCCCGCCGATGCACTCAGGCATCGGCGGGCTCGAAAAAGAGATACGGCGCAGGGCCGAGGCTTACTTGACGGGCGTCGCCTCAAGCACCAGCACCTCGAAGGGCGCCAGCTTGATCGTCACCGGCTTGCCGGCCTCAATCGTCTCAGCCGGCAGCTTGTCACCCTTGGGGGAGCTGAGCTTGTAGACCGAGGCTGCTCCGACAGGCAGTTCGAAGACGGCCGCCGCATCGAAGCTGAAGCTCTGTTCGGTGGCATTCGGGTTGCGAAGCGTCAGAATGCCCTTCTTGGGCGACCAGGAGGCGAAGCCGTAGACGGCCAGATCGGCCGGATCGCCGCCCACCCAGTGAGAGTCGACCATCGTCTCCGCATTCTCGCGGGCCCACTTGGCGGCAGCGGCCAGCGTGTCCCACTCCTGCTGCGTGAGCATCGAGGGCGTGATGTAGAGCTCTTGCATCTGCGTGCCGAGGCCGAAGCCGCTCCAGATCTCCTTGGCGAGGTCATCGCCGGAGGTCGTCTTGAGGCCGCGGGCGCCCTTGTTGTAGATCACGCCGTGCGTCATCAGCGAATTGATCGGGAAAAGCGGAGAGCCCTCCACATTGTACTTGTAGATCATCGCATCGCGGAAGGTAATCCACTGGTTGCGCTCGCTGCCCTCACCGCAGAAGTCGTGGTCCCAGTTGCCGCGCCAGATCGAATCGGCAATGCCGAACCAGAAGGGCGAAGCCCAAGTGCCCGTCGTCAGGTTGATGTAGATATCGGGCTTCTCGTTGCGCAGCTCGTTGATCAGCGCGATAATAGCCTCGAAATCCGATCCGAACTTCGAGCCCTCGGCCGGCTCCGCCTCACCCGACGTACCGTCGAACTTGAAGTGGTTGATACCGTTCTCGCGGATCATGTGCTGGCACATCTCCAAGAAGCGCTTGTAGTACTTCGGGCCGGAGAGAGCAAAGCCGCTCTCGTTGGTCTCGTACTGATTGCCCGAGGCAGCGATGCGCTGCTTCTTCGGGTCGCCGTAGCCGCCCCAAGGTGAGAACCACACGCCGGGAGCCGCATTGTACTGGGCTGCCAGATCCTTGACTTTGCGGAACTCGTTGGGCAGCCCGTCGTGGAACTCCCACATCGTGGTCGTATCATCCCAACCGTCATCCATGAGGAAGGAGTCCATCTTCACGCCGCGCTTCTTGACCAGCTCTTCGCCGAAGATACGCACCGTCTCCATTGCAGCCTTCTCGTCGTAGGGCGTGAAGTAGCCGATGTCATACCAAGTGTTGTAGTTGAGGAAGGGCTCGTAGGCGCGGGCACGCTCCTTGTTGATGTAGGCCAGCTGGAAGGTGCGGCGAAGCTGCGAGGGCTGGCAGAAGCCGAGCACCGCAGAGAAGCTCGTCGTTACGCGGCAGGGCAGATCCGTCTTGCGCTCCAGCGAGCAGGCAAAGCCCTTCTCCGTCACCTCTGAGAGGCACATCGGGTGCTCCACACCGGCGAAGAGGCGATTGCCGGCCGCCACGATCGGGGCCCCCTTCACGGAGCCTTCCACGCGAGCCTCGGGAGCCGCTACCCGGAGTAGAGTCACCTTACGAAGAGGCATTGTGAATTGCTGCGGGCGCACATCGACACCCACGCGCACGTAGGGCTGACCGGCGCGCAGCTCGAGCCACCAAGTCAGGTTGTGGCCGTCGCTCGTCACCACGAAGGGCACCGTGACGCGTTGCCCCGGCAGGCGATCCGCGAGGCGGCGCGCACCGGGAACGGCTGCGATTTGTTCGACGCGCGGCTGACCGCACATCAGAGTCTCGGCAGAAATCGTGTGGAAGGTTTCTTTGAACTCCTTTTTGGAGCAAGCTTCATCCGTATCTTCGTCGCAGACCTGAAGGGCAAAAATCTCATTGCCGAGGTCATAGGTACGGCCGTTGATCTTATCCTGAACGATGACGCCGGCGAGGCGACGACCCGCCTTGTTGACTTCGACGGTGAGGAATTCGTTTTCGAGCATAATGCAATTTTGGTTTTGAGAGACCGCCGGGTTGGCAGCAGGAAGCGTGGCATTATCCGCCAGGCCGATCCCACCCGCCAAGATACTCAGCGACAGCAGTCCGGTCATGATGTGATAAGACATGTCCGGAGCCTATCATGCCGAGGTGGCCTTGCACAAGGAAAAAAAGAGATTCAGCGGCGGAATTCACGCTTTGGCTATCCTCTTAAAGACAGAGGGTCAATTCGGAGGAGGCTTTTTATCTGATTCTGTCATACGCCTCAACCCGGGGGGCTGAGGCAAGGAATATTCCCTCAGTACACTGTTGAGTAGAATCCGGAGGATTTTTTTTGTGTTATAGTCCCCAAAGAGGCTTTTTCCTGCTTGACTTCGCGCGTGCGCTATGGTAGAGGTACGGGAAGCTCAGCTCTCTGGCGACTCCGGGAGCCGAATTTACTTTTAGATCTCACTCTTATGAAACTGCATTTACCTGTAAAATTGCGTTCGGCCGTGCTTGCATGCATGACCGTGCTCACGACTATCGGAACAACCGTCGTCACGGCCACCATGGCGGGCGGTGCTTTCTCGCTCGTCGTTTCGTCCTCTGCGTCTGCCGCAGAGCTGACGCTTGACACGGATACAACATGGCAAATCGGCGATGATCACTCGCAGGATGTCACCACCGTGAACGGTGTTACCCTGACCATCAGCGGTAAGGCTGCTAACAATTCGACGGACTACGATTTCGGCGATATAACGGTCACGAACGGCGGCAAGCTCGTGCTCCCGACTTCCCCCGGAGCCAGCAGTGACTCTGACAGTGCCAATGCCGTCGGTACAGATGCCAAACTCCAGATCGCGTCGGCCATCACGCTCGAAGAAGGCTCCACCCTCGATTGCGATGCAATCTCCTTCTACCTGAAAAATCCCCTGACCATCGTCGGCTCCGATACGATGAACATCCGCTGGAGCAAGAGTTACGATTTTGAGGGCCTCGTCGGTGATGCCGATGCGCAATTTAACATCTCGCTTGCATCGCATGGCTGGGCTGATTATTCCTTGGTGCGCGTGCTTGACGAGAACGCAACGTACAAAGGCAAGATTGCCCTGACGAATGCGAGCAATGCAACAATGTCGCTGTTGGGCGGAGGCGAGAGAACTTTTGCCTCGGCCGCCATTGACCTCGGTTCCAATACAAGGCTCCTTCTCGGCAACGCGTCGGTTCAGGTGCGCAATTTGACGGGTAGCGGTTCTGTCGAGCTGTGCCCGCAAGACTATGTGCCCACCTCAGAGATGACCGTGCCGGGGGCGGCCACCCTCGTCGTCAGTGCCGGCTCCGGAACATATACCGGCAGCTTCGGCGATAACGTATCTCTCAATCTGACGGGCGGCAGCCTCACGCTGCAGGGGCAGACGCTCGATGCAACGCGCCTCAGCGTGGCTCAGGGCGCCACTCTGACGCTGAGCGGCGTCACGCTGGACGGCACGAGCCTTCAGGGCGAGGGCAACTACGCCTTCTCCGGCAACATCACGCTGACCGGTGACTTCGGCGAGATTCAAGACGGAACGGTGCTCTTTGCCGGATCCAACGTCACCGCTGCCGACGGCACGGTGTTTACTCTCTCCGGCACCAAGGTCGGTTGGGACACCTCCGCCGCCTATGTGGCCGGGAAGGGTGTCGTGGTGAGCAACACGGTGACGCAGCTGGCTTTCGCCACCGAGACGATCTCGAACGTTTCGTACGATATTTTGTACACCAAGAGTCTCGGCGCAACGATCAGCTATAACGCCGAAACCAATGAATACACCGCACAGTACGTGAGCGGCGACGGCCAGACATACAGCATCAGCGGCGGGGCGCAGACGGGCAACGGACTCGTCGTGGTGGGTGCAGACGCCGTCGCGGCCATGCCCGAACAGGGGATGACTCTCGAGGTAACGAGCGGCACCTATCAGGGGCTCTCCTTCACCCGCGTCAACGGCTCGACGGTGGGAACGCTCGGGACGGCTGAAGAGAAGGCACAGCTCACGCTGAACATTACGGGCGATGCCTCGGTCTCGAATTTCATCGACGGCGGTCAGGGTCTGCTCGGGTGGTCGAACGGCTCATCCGCGATCGTGTTCAACAGCGACATCACCGCCAATGTAAACACCAGCGGCAGCGTTGCGTGGATCAACCTCACGGGTGAGTCAAATTACGTGAACTCGATGAGCGTCAACGGTGATTTGACCGCCACCATCCTCAGCGGCACCATCGGCAAAACCACGGTGGGTGAGGGCGCTTCGCTCGCCGCGGGCTCCAAGGGTATGGTCATCAACGGCAACTCGACCTTCACCATCGGCGAGGTCGGTACGACCGGGCCGACGATTGAGGGCTCTATCGTGGGCGGCATCGTCCAGCGCGACGGCGGCGCGACGGGCTCCATGACCGGTGACGTCGTCATCAACATCAACAGCGGCTCGATTGCCGGTAACGTTTACGCGACGGGCAGCAAGGCCGCACTCAACGGTAACTACACCGTCAACTATAGTGGCGGCACCTTGGGCGGACAGATTGCCGTGTCGGCCGGCGGCGCCGTCACCGGCACAAAGACGCTCAACATCTGCGGATCCGCTGTTTTGGACACCACGCAGATCGCCTATAGCCAGTTTGACACCATCAACATTGCCCAAGATGCTGCGCTCAACATGGTGGGCGATGTGACACTGGGGTTGGTCGATCTGGTGAATGAAGGCACCGTTGACTTTTCGGGTGTAACCTCAGCGGCCGTGGATGTTACTCATCTCGAAGGAGAGGAGAAAGTCTCTGATGACGGCAGTACGCTCAATGCCAAGTACATCGTGTTGAGCGGCGGTACCATCACGGGGGTCGACAAACTCGGGCAAGGCTTTTCCCTCGAGAATGGCAATCTGATCTACGAGGCGACCGTAAGTATCGGCGGATGGGATGCCAACTGGGGCGTTACCGGTCTGGGAGGAGCCCCCGCTGTCTCCGGTCTGACGGAGGTGAACACCATTACAACCACAACCTATCTTCCCGCTGAGGAAGGCTACGTTGCAGCCAACGGCGATACGCAGATCCGTGTTACCGGCGGCGGGGGAGAGGGCGTGAGCCTCTTCGGCGGCAACAATACAACAGCCTTCACCGGAAATTCTTGGCTTTATGTCAGCGGCGGCACGTGGGAAGCCATTGGCGGAGCCGGAGTGAGCGCAAACTTCACGGGCTCAACGCACGTTTTGATCGATGATGCTACCGTGAACTTCGTGTACGGAGGCGTCTTCCAAGACATGGGATCCCCCGTGATGACGGGCAGCACTTATCTTTCCATCAAGGAAGGCGCGGACGTCAAGGGTTGGATTGCCGGCGGTAATGTATCGTATCACACGAAGACGACCACCCTTACCGGCAACACCAACGTGTGGATTTATGAGGTGCTGACCGGCGAGATGGTTCCGTCCAATCAGGGCGGCCCTGCAACAAACCTTACGGCCGTTATCGGCGGCAATGCATGGCTTCGCAATTCTTACGCAACTTCGATCCTCGACGGTAACACAAACGTCCATGTGCAGCTTGGTGCGGATTCTGCGCAGGGTGTAGATAATCCGACCTTTGGAAAAGTGATTGTCGGCGGCTCCCTTATCGGTAGTATCGGCGGAAACAGTAAAGCTACCGTTACGGGGGATACGAATGTCACCATCGACACGACCGATTGCACCAAGAATGTGACTTTCTCCAAAGACATCATTGGTGCCGGCCTGTTGGCGGGCAGCGTCAGCAGTGTCACCTATGAGCAGCGTAGTGGCTCGAATGTGAGCATCAAGGGTAATAATTCGAAATACGATGGAATGATTATCCTTGGTTGCCGAGTTGGTACTGGTATGACGGCTTCCATCAGTGGAACGTCGACGCTCACTGTTGGCGGCGGTACCTTCTCGAATTTTGTGATTGGCGGCATGTATTCGTATGGCGGAACAATGTCTCTTAGTTCATCGGACATTGTACTTAACCTCAACGGCGGTACCTATGACGGAGCCATTGTCGGTGGCCATTACACGACGGGCAATGATACGGCCGCCATTACCAAGTCTTCCACCGGGGATGTGACAATCAACATCGGAAGCTCGGCCGTCGTAAACAATGCCCTCTATGGCGGCACCGTCTTGCAACGTACGGCCGGCGCATCCAACGTGCTGACTCAGGGGAACATCAGCGTGAATTTGGCCAAAGGCGCCACCATTAACGGCAACATTTATGCCGCCGGCGGTGATTACGTCGGCCAGGCTGCTACCTCAGTGCTCACCACCGAGAGCACGCGCGTTGCCATCGACAATGGTGTTACGCTCAAAGATGGTATTGTGATCAGCGGCGGTTACATCGGCATGAGTAATAGTGCGGGAAGCGTTGTGGCCGGTGATCGCACGCTGGCTTTGACGGGCACCGGTGCGTATGACTTCTCCAAGGTGACGCTTCAGGACTTCAACACCGTGGAGGTTACGGATGCTGCGGCTGTCATCAACATGGGTGTGACGCTCCAATCCGCCGGCGTCACGCGCAAGACGGGTGCCGGCACCTATCAGCTGATGGACGGCGATGAAGCCGGTGCGTTTGAAGTGCTTGAGGGAACCCTGAAACTCAGCAACGCTGCGACGATGACTTCGCTGACGGTGAGCAAGGGGGCGACGCTTGACGCTACCTCGGGCGCTGTCAGCACGGACCTCACTCTGGGCGAAGGCTCCATCCTCAAGCTCGAAAGCAGCGCTCTGAACCTCGGCACGGATAAGACTTTGACTCTGGGCAGTGATCTGACTCTGGATGTTACCGGTGTCGATGCATCGGATTCCGTGAAGCTCGTCAGCGGCTTGGCTTCCGTCATGCTCGGTACTACGAGCATGGAGGCCGGGAAGTGGATGTCTGCTTCTGACTACTTCTCCTCCGTTGTGCTCGGTGGTACCTCGATTTCTGATGCCCTTCTCAAGCTGGAGGGCGACACACTCGTCGTGACGGATGCGAAGAACGCCGCCCTGTACTGGGAAGGCGCGAGCAACGACGCTTGGGGTGATCAGAAATGGGCTGCTGCTCCGGGCGGTACTGATTTGGGCAGCTTCCTGAGTGGCACGCAGGTCTTCTTCGAGTCCAATACCCAACAGGAAGTCGTGCTCGTGAATCAGGATGCCACGGCCTACGATATCAACGTCAACGGAGATTATCGCTTTGACGATGACGGCGGAAGCCTGGCGGTGAGCAACGCCTTGAATGTGGGCTCTACCGGCAAGGCTGCCTTCGGTGTCAACGTCGACCTCAGCGAGGCCACGGTGAACGTTGTGCAGGGCGGTGAGCTCAGCCTGACGGGTGATACGACCGTGAATGACCTGAGGAATGCCGGTGAGGTGGCCGTTGACGGTGCTCTGACCATCAACTCCGATACCGCGAGTGCCGGCTCTCTGGAGGTGAGCGGCGATCTGACGCTGACCGATTCCGTCAATACCTTCGGTACGCTTGCCGTAGCCGGCGACGTCAACACGAACGGTGAGATTCGACTGACGGGCGCCGCAGGCTCTGAGTCGCGCATCGGTTCGCTCAGCGGGGCCTCGGTCTCCGCCGCTGCGAGCCACAGGCTCACGCTGACGACGGGTGCGTCTACCCTGACGTCTCTGAGCATGGCCGGCGGCTCGTCTCTCACGCTGGCCTCCGGGGTGACGCTTTCCGTGGGCTCTGTTGCCGGCGGTGGCCAAATTGACGTGACTCTCGACGACGGTTTGAACGGAACCGGTACCCAGCTGACGCTCGGTGGGCTTGTCGCAGGCACGACGCTCAACTTCAAGGATGCCACCAAGCAGACGCTTGACACCCTCTTTGCCGGCGGAGCCAGCAGTGTGGTGCTCGCACAGTTGTCCGACGGCGCCGTGATCGAGGGCTCCTTCCTGCTCGACGGTTCTAAGACTATCGGCACCGATGACGGCAATATCTACAAGGTCGTTACGGGTGCGAATTCCGTCTACGTCTACTACGCTCACTCGGGCTTGGTTTGGGATGCCTCCGACGCTTCCGTGACATGGGCGCAGGCTTCCGCATGGGAGTCTTCTGCCGCCTCTCCGGGTGCCGCAGACAGCGTGGTATTCAACGGCGGGGGCAGTAGCACGGTTACACTCGGCACCCGCGCTCTTGCCAACAACGTCTACATCGAGAGCGAGGTCGGTGATAAGGTCTACACCTTCACTGACGGTTTTCTCGATGCCGCAGGCACCATTTACGTGACCTCCGGTTCTCTGACGATTGGCGACACCGCCGAGGTGACGGCTGCCGGCGTCGAGGTGACGACGGGCAACCTTACGGTGGCGGGCTCTCTTGATGCCGGCAAGATGGTCGGCAATCAGGTGACGCTCGACGGTTCAGGTGTGCTGACGCTGGGCGATGAATCGAACGTGCAGAAGGTGCTTTCCGCCGCGGGTGCAAACGGCACGCTGCTCGCAGTGTCCGACGGCACGGCAACGGTCGGCTCAGCGACGGTCGACGGCGTGAACGTGGCCGACGGTGCAACGCTGCAGGCTACCTCGCTGACCCTCACCGGCACCAACAGCTCGGCGAGCGGCACGGTGAATGCCGAAACGCTGGCCGTGACGGTCGGCGGCAGCACGCTGGGTGCTCTGAATGCCGGGACTCTGCTGTTCTCTGACATCGGAGCGGCCGGGGCAGAGAATGCCATTCTGGAGGTGGACAGCATCTCGTCGCTCTCGCCCGAGACCGCGGTCCAAGTGGACTTCACCGGGCTCAATATCAGCGAAGACGGCGTGTATACGCTCGTGCACAGCAATAATGCTCTGGGCGCAGACTTCACCCTCACGGAGGAGGCGGTTCAGTATCTCTCAACGCTGCGCTTCGATGCGGTGATTGACTCGACGTCGGATGCCAACACGGTGTCGCTGCATCTCAGCACGCTGGGCTCCATGGTGTGGAGAACGTCTTCCGATACGGATTCGACGGGTCGCTATGTCGTCCCGCTTGACGGCGCTGATATGTACAAGGGTCTTGAGCCCATCAAGTACGTTGTCGTCAACGGCGACAAGACGCTCGATTACACGGAGGCTAATCCTGAGTCGGCTACGGTGCCTTCGCTCGGAGCGGTGGTGCGCAATATGAGTGGTCTCGCAGGCTATACGCTGACCTTCGTCGGCAACAGTGCCGATGAGGATCGCGTCACCTTCGTCAACGATGCGGATGATGTTGCCGAGGGCGCTCACACCATTGCCGGTGAGAATATCACGCTGCAGGTGGGCGCGACGGCTGAAGAGTTCGATCAGCTGCACACGGGCAAAATCCTGACGGATGAGGACGGCTCGGAGAACCATGCGCTGACGGTGGGCGGTGTCGATCTCACGTCTGCGGCCCTCGTGGTCCGCGATGAGGAGGGAGTGAAGTTCACCACGGGCGTGCTCAACGGCGATGCGGATTCGTCCGTCTCCGGTACGGTTCACATCAACGGTGCCGGCGGCAAGTACGAGGGCAGCGGCAATGATGCCACGATCGTGCTGGAGCAGGGTGCTGACCAGCTCTTCACCAACGCTTCCGGCATCGTGCTGGCCGGCTCTGCCGGTACGGCTCAGGTGGATGGCGGCGTGGATGGCGGCGTGCTCGGCGGTCTCGCGACGACGGGTGCTGACGTTGTGCTCGTGGCTCCCGGTAAGGATGAGGCCGTTGAGTCGGTGCAGCTGGAGCAGTCCTCGTCGATGCAGGGCGGTTCGCTGACGGCAACGGTCGATTCGGCGAAGGTGTTCGCCGGTGAGGGCGATCAGACGGCTCTGTTCACCGGGGCTGCGGTTGCTCTGAACGGGACGCAGCTCGTGCTCAATTCGGATGCCGGAGACGGCTCGATGGTTGCCGATGTGGATCTGAGCAAGACGGATGGCTTTGTCATCACGAACCTGCACACGGATGACGCTTCCGGCTCGGCCGAGGGCGCGACGGTGACGATCAGCGGCGGGGTGCTCAACAAGTACTTCGGCAATGCGACGGTGCAGGGCAATCAGGTGCTGGCCTCGCGCAACGCCGATTACTACAGCGAGTCTCTGGCTCCGCTTTCGCCCAACGGCAACGCGGGTCTCACGATCGCGGACGGTGCTCTGCTCTACATCAACCCGCAGAATGATCGCACGAACTACCGCGATCTGGCCGGGGTGCTGGATTCTCTGGATGCTCAAGTCGCTGCCGGCGATAGATTGGGCGCGGATCGTCTGGCTTCTCAGCTGGCCGGTGCCGAGGCTGCCGGTATGGGTATGGCCTTCTCGAATGACATGGATCGCCAGCTGCGTGCCATCCGCAACCGCACGACGACGATGGGTGTCAACGAGGCTTACGTCAACCCCGACATGCCCTACTTCAATGCTTGGGTGAATGCCGAGGGTGATTACCAGCAGGTCAAGCGCGACGCGATGGCTCCGGGCTTCACGCTCAGCAGCTGGGGCGGCACGCTCGGCGCGGATGTCGACTTCAACGAGCATGTGACGGCCGGTCTCGCCGTGACGGCGATGTACGGTGACTTCAGTGCCGAGTCCGTCGGCATGGCCGAGGGCGATCTCGATACCTACTACGTGACGGCCTTCGCCCGCTACAGCCCGGATTCCCCCTGGGTGCACACCTTCGTGGCCTCGGTGGGTATGGCGGATGCTTCGCTGAAGCGTACGGTGACGCACGCCAACGGCAGCTACACGGCTGAGGGTGATACGACGGGTCTGGGCTTCGGCTTGCTCTATGAGGTCGGCTACACGATTGCGCTCAACGAGGATGCGACGAGCTGCCTGCAGCCCGTGTTCAACATCAGCTACGTGCACACGGAGCTCGATGGTTACCGCGAGAGCGGCAGCGATGCGGCCCTCAACTTCGGCAATCAGAAGATGGACAGCTTCACGCTGGGTCTGGGTGCGCGCTGGCAGGCGCTGGTGGGCGAGAACATCTACAACCGCACGTCGATGTTCGAGTCTCGCGCGCTGCTGAAGTTCACGTCGGGCGATCGCAGCAGCTCGCTGCACAGCTCGCTGGCCAACGGCGTGGGCAATCGCGTGACGGTCAAGTCTGAGGAGCAGGGCGCCATCGGTGTAGAACTGGGTGCCGGGCTCTCGGTGCCGCTGGGCGCTGATGCCGGTACGTTCTTCATTGACGGCTCGCTCGAGGCGTACACGAGCTACACGAACGTGAACGCGACGGTGGGCTGGCGCATCAACTTCTGATGCGCGCGGCTTGCTGACCGCTTGTTTCTTCACACCCCTGCCGGAGAGCTTCCGGCAGGGGTGTTTGCTTGCCGACGCGGCCGCGGCGCCGCCGGAGAGTTTCGGCTCGCCAGTCGGCTGCCCCTGTGCTATACTGCGGGGCATGGATAGAGAGACGGTCGAGAAGTCGCTCGGGTATCGCTTTACGGATGTTGCTTGGCTGAATCAGGCGCTGACTCATCCCAGCGCCGATCAGAAGCGCAGCACGAATATTGCCTACGAGCGCTTGGAGTATCTCGGTGATGCGGTGCTGGAGCTCGTGGTGAGTTGCGAGTTGTTTCGCCTGCATCCCAAGGCGGATGAGGGCGAGTTGACGAAGTGGCGCGCGGCGGTGGTGAGCCGCCGTCATCTGGCGGAGCGCTGCCGTGAGCTGGGCTGGGGGGAGCAGCTGCTGCTCAGTTCGCAGCTGGAGAAGTGCGGCGGCCGCACGATGCAGTCGGTGCTGGCCAATACCTTTGAGAGCGTGATCGGCGCCGTGATGATGGATTCCAACTACAATGCCGCGCGCAAGGTGTCTCTGGGGCTGCTGGGCGAGAGTATTGCCCGAGCGCGTTCGCTGGCTGCCGTCAATTCGAAGGGCGAGTTGCTCGAGACCTTGCAGACGCTGGGCACGGAGGGGCCGCAGTATGCGACGGCTCCGGTCAGCGCGGAGTCTCCGGCCGGGCCCTTCCGCGCGCGGGTTTCCTGGCGCGGGCTTTTGCTGGGTGAAGCGGAGGGGCCGAGCAAGCATGCGGCGGAGATGGAGGCTGCGGCTGATGCTCTGCGGCGCCGACTGTGGGTGGAGCAGAAGGGCAAAAAGTGATGCCCGAGGGTTTTTTCTGCTTCACATGCGGGCAAATGGGGTTATAATACCCTGCGTCAACAATTCTATTCATTGGAGCACATGAAAATTTGGCTAGACGGCAAGTTGGTGGATCGCGATGAGGCGAAGGTTTCTGTCTTTGATCACGCGATTTTGTATGGTGACGGTTGTTTTGAGGGTATTCGCTTCTACTCCGGCAAGGTGTTCCGCCTGCAGGAGCACATCGAGCGCTTGTTCAACGGGATGCGTTACCTCATGATTGAGCTCCCGTGGTCCTTTGAGGAGGTTTGCAAGGCGACGGAGGAGACCGTGGCGGCCAGCGGCATGAGCGATGGCTACATCCGTCTGGTGGTGACGCGCGGTGTGGGTGATCTGGGGCTCAATCCCCGCAATTGCCCGGCGCCCAGCATGTTTATCATTGTCGAGGATATCGCGCTGTACCCCAAGGAGATGTACGAGAACGGGCTGAGCCTGATCACGAGTTCGTATCGCCGCCCCGATCCCGACGCGATTTGCCAGCAGGTCAAGAGCCTCAATTACCTCAACAGCATCAGCGCCAAGCTCGAGGCGGTGCAGCAGGGTGCAGGTGAGGCTCTGATGCTCAATGGCCGCGGCAATGTGGCCGAGTGCACGGGTGACAATATCTTCATCGTGAGCAAGGGTGTCGTGCTGACGCCGCCGCTGACGGAGTCGGCTCTGGGCGGTATTACGCGCCATGCGGTGATGGATATCTGCGCCGAGCTCGGTATTCCCTGCGAGGAGCGCGTGATGAACCGCTATGATGTGCTGAGTGCCGATGAGTGCTTCCTGACGGGTACGGCGGCAGAGGTGATTGCGGTGTCGTCGCTCGACGGGCGCAAGATCGGCACGGGTCACGCCGGCCCGGTGACGCTGCGCATTCTGGCTCGCTACAAGGAGCTTGTCCGCGAGTGACGGCGGTCTGATACGGTCAGTTTCAAGGCCGGCGGGGCTGCGCTGTGCGGCTCCGCCGCCTCTTTTTGAGGGAGAGGTGACGGCGATGAAGGAGTCTTTGTATGAGGGGCGCTTCCTGAACATGGTTCGCGAGGGGCGCTGGGAGTATTGTGAACGCGCCCGCCGCACGCGCGCGGCGATGATTTTTGCCTGCACACCCGAGGGGCGCGTGATTTTGGCGGAGGAGTTTCGCGTGCCGATAGGCCGCCGCTGTCTCTGCTTTCCGGCGGGCTTGATCGGCGATGAGCAGGCGGAGGATGCCGAGACGGCTGCCCGCCGCGAGTTGGAGGAGGAGGCCGGGTATCGCGCGGAGACGATGCGTTTTCTCTTCGACGGGCCGTCGTCGCCGGGGTTGACGTCCGAGTCGCTGAGTTTCTTTTTGGCCGAGGGACTGGTGCGCGTGGGGCAGGGCGGCGGTGTCGGCACCGAGAAAATTACGGTGCGCGAGGTGCCGCTCGATGAGGTCGATGACTGGCTCTTGCAGCAGATGCGCCTCGGCACGGCCGTCGATCCGCGCGTGTATGCGGGGCTGTATTTCATCAGGCAGGCTCGCGGCTGAGGGGCGGCGGGCAGATGCGGCGATGCGGGCATTTTTCTTGTCAAGTTTCTTGTCAAGGGCGCTCGGCTTTGCTACCATAGCGGCGTGATGAGATACTCAGAGAAGCTTCAGGCTCGTATTCAGGCGACGCGTTCCATGCTCTGCGTGGGCTTGGACCCGCGCCCCGATTCGGAGAATATGACCGAGTTGGCCGACTGGCTGCGCCGCGTGGTCGAGGAGACGGCTCCCTATGCCGCAGCGTACAAGCCCAATATTGCTTATTTTGAGGCGATGGGTCTGCCGGGGCTCCGCGTGCTTGAGGAGCTGCTGCCCGATATGCCGAAGGATATCCCGGTGATTCTGGATGCGAAGCGCGGTGATATCGGCGAGACGCAAAAGTATTACGCTCAGGCTTACTTCGACCGCATGGACGTGGATGCGGTGACGCTCAATCCCTTTATGGGCTATGATATTTTGGAGCCCTTTCTCGATCGCCCCGGCAAGGGGGTGTACCTGCTGGCGGTGACGTCGAATGCGGGTGCGGCCGATATTGAGCGCCGCGAGCTGGCGGACGGCCGCAAGGTGTATCAGCTGGTGGGCGATATGGTGACGCGCTCGCAGTCTGAGGGCTGCGCGGCGGATGTGGGTATGGTGATGGGTCTTACGAACGCGAGTTCCGAGCTGCTGCGGGAGTTGCCGGATGCGCCGCTGCTGATTCCGGGCTTCGGGGCTCAGGGCGGCGATATTCAGGCGCTGGCCGGCAGCAGTCGCAAGGCGCCGTCGGTGTTGAATGTGTCGCGCGGTATCCTCTACCGAGAGCCTGAGCTGAGTTTTGCCGAGAAGGCGGCTCGCTATGCGGAGAGTATCCGCAAGGCGCTGGGTCTGTGAGGCGGTGATGGCCGTCGCTGAGTGGGGTTTTGTTTTGCTGCGTTCATGAGACAGTATCTCGATTTGCTTCGCGATGTGCTGGAGCATGGGGTGAGCCGCGAGGATCGCACCGGCACGGGGACACAGGGCGTGTTCGGTCGTCAGGTGCGTTTTGATTTGCGCGAGGGCTTTCCTTGCCTGACGACCAAAAAGCTGCATCTGCGCTCGATTATTTACGAGCTGCTCTGGTTCCTCAAGGGCAGTTCGAATGTGCGCTATCTGCAGGAGCACGGGGTGAGTATCTGGGATGAGTGGGCCGATGAGAACGGCGAGCTCGGCCCGGTTTACGGGACGCAGTGGCGCAAGTGGCCGGACGGGAAGGGCGGCTCGATTGATCAAATTGCGCGGCTCATTGAGGGATTGAAGGCCAATCCCTGGAGCCGCCGTCACCTCGTTTCGGCTTGGAATGTGGCGGAGGTGGATGAGATGGCGCTGCCGCCCTGCCACTGCATGTTTCAGTTTTGCGTGATTCCGGCGCAGCGGGAGGGGGAGCGCCACGGCTTGAGTTTGCAGCTCTACCAGCGCAGTTGCGATCTCTTTCTCGGGGTGCCTTTCAACATTGCGAGTTATGCGCTGCTGCTCATGATGGTGGCGCAGGTCTGCGGCTACGAGCCCCGCGAGTTCATCCACACTTTCGGTGATTTGCATTTGTACCGCAATCATTTGGAGCAGGCACGCCTGCAGCTGACGCGCGAGCCGCGACCCTTGCCGCAGATGAAAATCAATCCGGCCGTGGCGTCGATTGACGACTTCCGCTTCGAGGATTTCGAGCTCTGCGATTACAATCCGCATCCGCACATCAAGGCGGAGGTATCGGTATGAGGGCGACGTCTGCCGAGCAGCTCCGCTTCACGGGGGTGGTGGCGATGGACGAGCAGCGCGGCATAGGGATGCGCGGCGGGATTCCTTGGCGTCTGCCCGAAGACATGAGGCTCTTCAAGCGCCTGACGATGGGGCATCCGCTGCTCATGGGGCGCAAGACTTGGGAGTCTTTGGGGCGCCCGCTGCCGGGGCGGCAGAATATTGTGCTGACGCGCGAGGCGTCGTACGAGGCTCCGGGGGCGCAGGTGATTCACGACGTGGCGCAGCTGGAGGCGCTTGAGCTGATGGATCCGGAGGTGATGGTGATCGGCGGGGCTCAGATTTACGAGCTCATGCTGCCGCGCATGCAGAAGCTCTGCGTGTCGGCCGTGCACGGGAGCTACGAGGCGGACACGCGCTTCCCCGCATTCGAGGGCTGTTTCAGCCGGCACCGCGTTCAGGAGCGCTTCGATGGCTTCGACTTGGTGGTGTGGGAACGCTGAGAGGCGGAGGCTTCGCGCTTGATTTTGACGGTGAAGTTGCTATAATGGGCTCTGGCATGAAGAAGCGTCGCGTTGTGATTCTCGGCTCCACCGGCAGCATTGGTACGAGTGCGCTGAAGGTGGCGCGTGATATTCCGGAGCGCATGGAGGTGGTGGGGCTGGCGGCTCACGGCAGCTATGAGGCACTGGCCGAGCAGGCCCGCGAGTTCGGCGTGCGGCATCTCTGCCTGTTTGACCCGACGCATGCCGCCGAGCTGGAGCGGCTGGTGCCGCCGGGGACGCGCGTGCTGACGGGGATGGACGGTCTCTGTGAGCTGGCGACGCTGGCGGAGGCTGACATGGTGCTGGTTTCCATTATCGGGACGGCGGGGCTGAAGCCGACGCTAGAGGCGATTGAGGCCGGCAAGGATCTGGCCATTGCGTCGAAGGAGATTTTGGTGATGGCGGGTGAGGTGGTGATGCAGCGCGCTGCCGCCAAGGGTGTTTGCGTGCTGCCGGTAGACAGTGAGCACAACGCGATTTTTCAGTGCCTGCAGGGTCATCGAGGAGGCCCGGATGAGGTGAGCCGCCTGATTCTCACGGCCAGCGGCGGGCCCTTCCGCTGCCTGCCCAAGGAGCAGTTGCCCCATGTGACGCTGGAGCAGGCGCTGCGGCACCCGACGTGGAAGATGGGGCGCAAGATTACGATTGATTCGGCGACGCTCTTCAACAAGGGGCTTGAGATGATCGAGGCGCGCTGGCTTTTCGGTATCCCGATGGAGCGCGTGGATGTCATCGTGCATCCGCAGAGTATTGTGCATTCGCTGGTCGAATACCGGGATGGGTCGATTCTCGCGCAGCTGAGCGCCAGCGATATGTGCTTCCCGATTCAATACGCGGTGACGTGGCCGGAGCGTACGCCGAATTCGCTGCATCGGCTCGATCTGGCGAAGCTCGCCGCTTTGCAGTTTGAGGCGCCGCGCTGGGATGATTTCCCGGCGCTGGGATTGGCTCGCCGGGCGGGGCTGGTCGGCGGCACGATGCCTGCGATGTTCAATGCGGCCAATGAGGTGGCGGTGCAGGCCTTCATCGGCGGTCGCATTCGTTTTAGCGGGATTTGGGAGACCGTTGAACGCGTTCTTGCCGCAGCGCGCCCGCGCGATTACCAAGGGCAGCTGGCGCTGATCCTGGAGGACGACGCTTGGGCTCGCGAAGAAGCCCGCCGCGTGATTCGCGCTTAATGGCCGTCCGGGTCTCTTCGGGGAGCTGCTTTGCGGAAGCTCTCGCCGCCGGAGGACAATTCGTCGGCCGCTTCGGTCAGGGTTGCGGACGGAGCCGAGGTTGCGGGACCTCCGAGCCTTTCGGGGAGGGGGGTGATTGTGGCAGGGTTGCCCATGGCGAGGTGCCCGTCGGGCACGTCTCGGTTGACGAGCGTACCGGCGGCGATCACGCAGTCATCGCCGATGCATACACCTTTGAGAATGATGCAGCGCATGCCGATGTAGCAACGCTTGCCAATCTTGATTTCCTTGCCTGCACGGTGAGGCGTCGTGCGTCCCAGCCATCCTCTTTCCGGGTTATATTCGTGCTCCTTGCAGTCGTAGATGACAGTGTCGGGGCCAATAATGGTGTAGCTGCCGATGCTGACCTTATCGGCGCAGATAATTTGGCATCCGCTCAGTCCGCAATGCTCGCCGATGTCGATAATGGCTCCGGGGGAGACCGTTGAAAGTTCCAAGGGAAGCCTGATGAGGGTGTTGTATTTGATCTTTGAGTGCAGGACGGCGTTGTCGCCTATGATGATGCGTGTCCCTTTGGCGCGAAAAAAACGAGGCCTCCCCGAGATGATACAGTGCTGTCCCACTTCGATGCCGCGCGCGCGGTACCGGAGCGAACACAGTTGATAGAAGGCGCGAAAGAGACGGAGTTTGAAACTCATATTATGATAATAGACGAGAGTAGAGTGCCTGTAGATCAGCGCACATCGTTTCTGCACACAGGGCCCGGCGGCAGGCCTCGCGTCCGTGTGCGCCCATGGCGAGTGATGTTGCTTGGTCGCGCGTGACGGCGAGAACGGAGCGGATGAAACCCTCGGTATCGGTCGGTTCGAGGATGAAGCCGGACTTGCCCTCTTCGACGTATTGCTTGCTGCCGCATTCGCTGCTGAGGATGATGGGAAGGCCCATGACACGGGCTTCCTTGACGACGGTGGGTCCGGTGTCAACGAGGCTTGCATGGACAACGCCCCAAGCTTTTTGCATTCGCTGCACGATCTCGTCGCGAGAAAGGCGGCCGAGACAGCGAATATTGTCGGGAATCCCCGGCCGCTTTTCCGCTGAAACTCCCGCCAAGTTCAATGTGACGTGTCTCAACCTCGGGTCGCGGAAGGCATCGATGAGCGTGTCAACATTTTTTAAGGGGGTATCAGACCCGGCATACAGCACGGAAGGTTGAGCCGACAGCTCTCGCCGCTGATCAAAGAAGCGTTGCTCGACGGCATACTCGAGGGCATGAACTTGTGCTTTGGGCGCTATTTCATGCACGCGTTCCCGTGCCCAAGGCGATTCGGCCGTGATGTCCTCATAGGCCTTGATCGCCTTTCTCTCATAGAGGCTCTGTCGATGCGCGAAGCGCGGCATATGGCCTCGGGCGATATATGCCGTCAGCAGGCCTTGGACGGAGAGGAGTTTTTTCCCGCGAAAGTCGGCTCCGCAGAGGGCGTAACAGTCCTCCGTTCCCCAGGCATGCACGAGGTCGGGGTTGATACGTTTGAGTTCGCGCGCCACAACCCGTCTGTCATGGGCGTAGAGCGTAAACTGCCCGAGGGTGCGGGACGAGCGAGGCAAAACGTGAATCCACTGCCCTTCTGCCTCGATGAGGCGGGGCTTTTTGACGGACTTACTCAGGACGATCCAGTGGAATTCGTAGGCGTCTTGCTCTCTGAGCGCGTGAAAGAGCGATGAAAGCCACACGGCGTAATGTCCGACGGGGCCCGGGAAGTTGGGATCAGCCTCAGAGGGCTGAAAAGCGGCCAGAAGGGCAATGCGGGGACGTGACGGGCTCATCGTTTGAAAAGAGCACGGTAGATTGCCAGCAGCCGGGCAAAGACGGGAAGAGGAAGGCAGCGCAGCAGGGAGAACAACCCGCGGCTCCCGAGCTGCCGGCGTACGCGCAGACGGTGAAGGGTGGAGCCGGACCAATAGCCGCAAAGCATATCGTTGACTCTGAGCTGGTCGGTCATGAAGCGGAGAATTTCCTCCTGCTCGGGGGTCGCCTTGCCCTGCCGGCTGATATAGTCGCTCAGCTTGGCTATTTCTGCGCGCATCGGTCGCCGAACAATGCTGTGATATTTCTGATTGAACTGCTCCCGTTTGATGATGGCCTCGTAGCCTCGCTGTCCGTCATCGCCGCCTCGGCACATGTTTTGGCTGCCTTGGCGCGCGTAGACGACCGGATGATCAAAAAACAGAGCGCTGCCGAGAACGCCGCAGCGGAACATGGCCGTGACGTCATCGACGTAATAGGCGTCGTCTTCCAGATTGCCGAATTGCCGGAAGTGCTGCATGGACCACGCCTTGAGCGACCAATGTTGCCCGGGAACGAGCATGCTGAAAACCGAGGCATGCTCCGAGACCTCGAGTTCGCCTGCGCAGGGCTCGGCTGCGCGTTGCCGAATGTCGGCCTCTTGCTCGTCCGTGAAGTCGACAACCTTCCCGAGCACCATGCTCGCACGGGGATGGCTTGCAATCGCTCTGCCGATGAGCGTGCAGCGGTCGACGGCAGAGATATCGTCATCGTCCGCACGGATGATCCAGTCCGACTCGACAAACTGCGCGGCGTGATTCGTGTGCCCGGCCAGATGCAGGTTGCGCGGCGTCTGCGTCAGGACCACGCGTCGGGGACCCTTGTAGGCGTCCACGCACTCCTTCAGAATCTCGTAGGTGCGATCCGTCGAGCAGTCATCCGAGAAGATATACTCGAGCTCTCCCTCGTAATCCTGAGCAAAGGCACTTTCAACGGCGGTGCGAATGTACTGCTCGCGGTTGTGCGACAGCAGGACGTAGGAGAGTTTCGGAAGATTCGGCATGGTTCACGTAGGGCGCGGGGGCGGTATCGCTCAGAGAGCCGGTGCGCTGTTGAGGGGAAACGGAAAAAAGACAATCAGCCTCTCCGCCCGAGACGTCGAGCGGAGAGGCTGACCGAAAAAGAGCTCACTTCTTGTTCACGCGAGCGAACTGCTTGAGGCGCAGACCGTTGAGGTGAATGAAGCCCGAAGCGTCATCCTGATTGTAATCCTCATCGGTGTAGTCGCCTTCCATCGTGGCGATGGCGTAGCTGTAGAGCGAGTTCGGGCTGCGGCGGCCGGCGTACATGACGTTGCCCTTGTAGAGCTTGAGGCGCACCTCGCCGTTGACCGTCTCCTGCGTCTTGGTGACGAGAGCCTGAATGGCCTCGCGCTCGGGGGCGAACCAGAAGCCGTTGTACACCATCGCGGCGTACTCGGGAATCAGCGAATCGCGCACCTTCTGAGCCTCGCGATCCATCGTGATGGTCTCGATGTCGCGGTGGGCGGCCAGCAGAATCGTGCCGCCGGGGGTCTCGTAGATGCCGCGGCTCTTCATGCCGACGAAGCGGTTTTCGATGATATCGACGCGGCCGATGCCGTGCAGACCGCCGAGGTAATTGAGCACCAGCATCACACCCAGCGGATCCAGCAGCGTGTAACCGTCGCGCTCGCCCGTCACATTGGCACCGGCCTCCACCTTGGCGATAATCTCATCAAGACCTTCCGTCTGCAGACCGATGATGTCACCCTTCTCAAAGAGGCACTGGAGGTACTGGGGCTTATCGGGAGCCTCCTCCGGGGACTGAGAGAGCACGTACATCTTGCGGTCTTCCTCCTTCGTGGCGTCGTACCATGTGTCTTCGAGGATACCGGCCTCGTAGGAGATGTGCAGCAGGTTGCGATCCATCGAGTAGGGTTTCTTGACGCTCTGGCGGATCGGGATATTGTGGCTCTCGGCGTACTGAATGAGCTCAGTGCGGCCGGGGAACTGCTCGCGCCACTCCTTCATGCGCCAAGGAGCGATGACCTGCAGCTGCGGAGCCAGCGCGTTGATCGAAAGCTCGAAGCGCACTTGGTCGTTGCCCTTGCCCGTCGCACCGTGGGCGATGGCGTCAGCGCCTTCGGCCAGGGCCAGATCGACCATGGCCTTCGAGATGCAGGGGCGCGCAATTGAGGTGCCCAGCAGGTAGCGACCTTCGTACACGGCATTGGCTTGGAACATCGGGAAGATGTAGTTGGCGGCAAAGTCAGCCTTCAGATCGCCGATGATGCACTTCGAGGCGCCTGTGGCGATCGCTTTCTCAACGATGCCGTCGAGCTCCTCACCCTGACCCACGTCGGCGCAGTAGGCGATGATCTCGGCGTTGTACTTCTCCTTGAGCCACACCAGAAGGACGGATGTGTCAAGGCCACCGGAATAAGCGAGAACGATCTTCATATTCACACGGTCACGCGGCGGTTTACCGCGTGCTCTCGCAGAGTATACGACGAGAGAGGCGTCTAATAAAGCAAAATTTGCCCGTTGGCGGGATTTTTACTTGCCAGCACGCGCTGTGCATGAAAAGATAGACGCGTGCAATATCGGCAGGTTATCATCACGGGAGCCTCGTCGGGCTTCGGCGAAGCTTTTGCTCGAGAACTCGCGTCCCCCGGCGTCCGCCTCGTGCTCATCGCGCGGCGCGGCGAGCTTTTGCAGCGACTTGCCGCCGAGCTGAAGGCGGCGTGCGGCGCTGCCGAGCTTCTCGTGCATCCCTGCGACTTGGCGGATGCGGAGGCTCGGCGCCGGCTCATCGAGGAGCTGAGCCGCGAGCTGTCCGGCGGGGGCAGCCTGTTGCTCATCAACAACGCGGGGCTCGGCGATTACGGCGAGTTTATCAGCTCGGAGCCGCAGCGCAATCGACAGATGACGGAGGTGAACATGGCGGCCGTCGTCGACCTCTGCCGCGGCCTTCTACCTTTGATGGCCGAGCAGGGCGGCGCCATCATCAACATCGCCTCGCTCGCCGCCGAACTGCCCATCCCCGACTTCGCCCTCTACGCCGCCGCCAAGACCTTTGTCGCGAGCTTCAGTGAGGCGCTGCGCCTCGAACTGCGCGAGCGGGGTATCCCGGTTCTGGCCGTCTGCCCCGGCCCCGTGCACACCGGTTTCGGCCAAGTCGCCCGCCGCAGCGGGTGCAGCGACGGCAAGTCGAGCTTCCACGACGCCTTCTACACCCCTGTCGACACCGTCATCCGCGGCAGTTTGCGTGCGCTGGCGAAGCGGCGTGCCCGCTACTACCCCTCGCTACGCATCAAGTTGGCCGCCTATCTGCTGCGCTGCCTGCCGCTGCCCTTGCTGCGCCTCATCCTGAGCCGCCGACCGCGGCGCGTGCATCCGAAAGCCTGATTCGCCCTCTCCCTCTCGCATGATCAAGAATCGCAAAAAATCACGCCGCAGCCTCCTCCCGTGGCTGTTGCCTGTCGTTTTACTGCTGGCGGCCGGCTCTCTCTATACGCCCTATCCCTGGACGTTTGCGAGCTCTATCCTCCGCGGCGAAGATGAGACGTCGGGCAGGGGAGGCGCTTCCTGCGCCGGGGCCGATGAGGCCGACCGCCCCGTGCACAGCAACCCGGAACCCGTTCCCGTCGTCTCCGATAACGAGGAGAGCGACGAAGGCGACAAAGCGCCCGTTATCTGGAAGCACGAAGCCCGCTTCAGCATGCCCGCCATCGAACTGCCGCCTTTCCCTCCGGCGCTGCCCGAGCGCGTGGAACCCGGGCGCTACGAGCACATTGCCAGCATGGGCAAAGGCATCAACATCGCCGGAAACGTCACCTTCGTGCAGGGCAGCACGGCGAGTCGCGACCGCGGGAGAAAGGACGCCTACCGCGTCAAGGTCTCGCTGGAACTGCTGCTGCCGCAGGCGGCGACCGGCAGCGACCTGCTGCATGCCAACCCGAAGCTGCCCGAGGTGCTGGCCGGCTACGACGCGCTGATGGAGCAGGCCAAGGTCTCGAAGTGGTACAACGCGCTCTACCTGCACAAGCAGAACCGCATCCGCAAAGACGCCGTCACCCTCAGCCGCCTGCTGGATCGGCACAACTTCTTTGACACCGACACCATCCTTGAAATCAGCGCCGCGGGCAGCGGCCGCAAGCTCCTCTGGATTCAGGCCGACATGGACGTCGTCTCCGACGGCTCGGACGGCGACCGCCTGCCGACCATGCCCGACAAAATCCTCAAGAGTGACAACTACCAGCCCTCCACCTCGTATTTCTGGCGCAAGCGCAGCAAGACGCCCAATCCCCTGCTGGCTCCTTGGCAGGAGAGGCTCCGCAAGCAGAAGGCCCGGAAGGCTCCCGCCGCCACGATTCGCAACACCGAGATGGTTATTGACAACCTCAAGCGCTTCAGCTACCTGCTGGCCGAGTACGATCCTTTCATCGTCATTCCGCTCACACTGCGCAAGGGTGGCAGCAACCCCTACCGCCCCCAGCCCGGCGACTACGCCGTGGTGATTGTCGACAATCGGGTCTTTCCGGCCATCGTCGGTGACTACGGGCCGAATTACAAGACGGGGGAGGCCTCCCTGCGCCTGGCCCGCGAAGTCAACCCGAAAGCGAGTGTGTACGCCCGCGCCGTTTCGAATCTCGGAGTGAGCTACATCATTTTCCCGGGGACGGCGGAAGAAGAGAAGGGACCCATCTCCTACGGTCGGCTCAATGAGCGCTGCCGACAGTTGCTTGACGACATCGGCGGGCTCGCCCCCGGCGCATCTTACATAGAGCTGCAGGATAAATTGGCGCCCGCCCCGGCCGAGTCGGATAAAGACAAGGACGACGCCAAGCCTTCTGAGCATCAGGGAGCCTGACAAGCGCGGCGGTTCGAGCGCCCGCATGCCGAGAAGCCCGAATCCGCCGCAGCGCCGCAGGGCTTTCCTCAGCGGAGCGGGGCTCGCTGTTGACGCAAGAATGGCGGTTGAAGCACTCGCAGCTGTGCGCCCCGCGAGACGCGCAGCTGCGCTTCGATTCAAGAAGCCCTTTGCCGCAAGCCGTTTGCCGAACCTCGCTTGCGGAACGACCTTTGCCGAACGCCGCTTGCGGCAATGTCGGCCGGGCGGAAAGCGCTCAGCGCCGCAGCAGGCTGGGCAGGATCGGGTTCTGCGGCCCCCGCACCGGGTATCCCTGCGTGGGTGTGCCGTAGCCCGAACGACCGCGAATTTGGTTGAGAACGGCGGAAATCATCGCATTGCGCAGCTCGGTGCAACCGTAGAAATTGGCTTGAGCGATGCGGAAAATCTCGCGCAGCGAGGTCTTGGCTTCGCTGCTGATGTTGCTGTTCTGGTACGAGTTTTTCAGCATCAGAAGCTCAAGCCACGTGGGCTTGCCGTTGGCGAAAAGCGTGTTGAGATCTTCGCTGAGCACGCGACCGTACTGATTCACGGCCGGAATCGCCGCCTGCGCGGAGGCTCTGTCGTGAACCGCCGCCAGCGAACGGTTCAGGCGGGCGAGAGCCGACTCTTGGCGGTTGAGTACCTGCGAGTAGGTGCAGCCGGTCATCGTGGCGAGAGGAGCCAGCATGCCCAAGGCGAGCAGAAGGTAAAGGGGCGCTTTCATGCGGTCGAGCTTACCCTGCGCTCGGCAGCGTGTCAATCCGAAAATACCGGGCTTACGGCTTGTCGGAAGCTCGGCGCAACTCAGCCAGATAATCCGTCTTTTGCGGCTTTTCCAACCGGAAGACGCGCACGCGATGTGCCGCCTTTTTCACCGACTCTTGCCTATTGAGCCCGAGGACGTCGTTCTGCAAGTCGCCGTCTTGCGTCACCAGCGCCACATCGGAGGCGATGCGCTCTTGCATCATTGAGCCCATGAGAACATTGTCGGCCGGTTCACCGCTTTTGAGCGGAACTTTCGGGTATACCAGACTGCCGTCACATTCTCTGAAGATTTGCAGCATCATACCGACACCGCGTTTAAGCAGATCGCTGTCCTCTTGCATCTTGCGCCCCAGCTCCTGCAGACAACAGAAGGGAATCGCGAGACGCAGAACTCCCTCGCGATGCAGCCCCGCAAGCAGCTCGATGAGCAGGGGCGCCGAGGGATGCAGCAGACTGCAGGTGTCGATGTAAACCCGGCAGCCCTTCAGATGCTCGCGCAGCTTCTCCGGCTTGAGCGGCAAACGGAGACAGACTTCGAGCCCCCGACGCTTCAGCACCTTCAGGCCGTCCTCGTTTGTCCCGTGCTGCACCTGTGTCGGGGCAGGGGACATCTGCTGCAGAGCGGGCTTTGCCGCCTCGCTGCTTGCGGTCGGTGCCGCATTGCTGCCGTCGCGGAGGCGCAGCAGACCCTTTTCAGCGAAGCAGACGCAGGCCATTCCTAGTCGTCGGGCACAGGCCAGCCCTTCCGGCTTCTGCGAAAGCACGACCATGCGCGTGCCCTGAAGCGAGCCCTGCATCTGAGCCAGCAGTGCCGCCATCTCCTGATGCTCGCCGCCTCGCATGGCAATCAAGAGCTTCCACATCTGCATGCGCTTCTCGTAGAGAGCGAGCTCCTTCGCATGGGTCAGGGCAAGGCGGCAGGCCGCCGGCATGCGCAGCTTTGTTTCACCCTTCCGTATCGACGCTTCCAGCTGCGCCATGAGCTTGGGCATCAGCGGGTGAAGCAGCGCACTCTCGTCGATCACCAGCTGCGCCCCTCGGAGAAGCTTCGCCATCTCCGGGGAGATGGCCCACTCCGTGGAGGTTTGCTCTGTCGGTTGCGACTCGCGGGAGGTGCCGGGCGAAGCCTGCTCGGGCGGCGGGGTGTCGCGCGGGGGCTCGCTGATGAGGCAGAGCGAGTTGCTCGGGGCCGGGTGATAGAGCTTGACTTCGCGGAGGTCGGTCAGTTGCAACAGATCACGCCGCCTCGGCGTTATCAGCAGGGTCGGCCCCTGCCATGAGGCATGGCGGCGGCGCGTCAGCTCCACGGCCGTCAGTTCCCCGTCTTCGAGACTCAGCAAACCCGCTGCCGCGAGTTGATGCAGACGCTGCCGGAAAGCCTGCCATTGCTCCTGCATCGTTTCAAGAGACAAGGACTTCACGCGCTCGTCGACCGCACGAAGCGAGGATATCGGCACGCTCAGCGATGCTCGCCCCTCGCGAATCAGCGGCGCCAGCTCCTCCGCCAGTAACTCCAGCACCGGCAACTCCGCCTTGTACACATCCGCCACAATCGCCCATCCGTCCAAGCAGCGGGCAAAATCGCCCGGCAACATCCTCACCGGAAGGGCGTGGGGCGCTTGAGCAGCGGCGGGCGGAAGGTCTTGAGCGGTTGCGCTCGCGTCGGCCGATGCAGCCCGTACCGAGTCGCGTTCACGCCCCCACAAGATGATAGGGCGCTCGCTCGCGGCGGTCGGTGCGTCGGGAACCCAAGCCACGGAACCGTCGCGCGTAAGCCATCCGCAGATCAGCCCCTCGGTGCGCGGAATCGCGTTTAACGTCGCTCTCTTTCCGCAGAGCACCAAGAGCTGAGGGCGGCAATCGAGCAGAGAGGGCAGCAGCGCCGCTGTGGTCTGCTCCTTTTCGCCGATGAGCGACAGCAGCTTGCGATCTCTGAAACTCTGCACGCGTCGGCGCAACTGCTGCGCCACGCCGGGCTGCGTCGGTGATGCTGCACACGCCCTGATGCCGTCTTGCTCAATGGAGCTGAAGACAGCTTTCGGAATAAGCAGCTGAGTCGGCTCATCGCCGGGGAGGGGTGTTGTAAGCCTGAGCAAGAGCCCGACTCGCTCGGCTGCAGCCACAGCTTCGGCGTCCGCC
Organism: Candidatus Parakkermansia intestinigallinarum; assembly: GCF_944389695.1. Classification (NCBI taxonomy): domain Bacteria; kingdom Pseudomonadati; phylum Verrucomicrobiota; class Verrucomicrobiia; order Verrucomicrobiales; family Akkermansiaceae; genus Candidatus Parakkermansia; species Candidatus Parakkermansia intestinigallinarum. The sequence goes on along the minus strand of NZ_CALXNG010000007.1, from coordinate 32,396 downwards.
AGCAACACCGAGTGCGCCTCTGTGCAAGCGAGGAGCTCTGCGGTTGCCTTGATCATGTCCGCCCTCCTTCCGTCCCATTTCGCCTTCCGCAAAGTCGCATTAGGTGTTCCCTGAGGGCATCAGCCGACAGCCTCTCTTTCCCGGAGAAGAGGAAGAGGGAAGAGCCCATGCGCCGGATCAGCTCGCGCATCCCCTTCTCGTCGGCGGGCGGAAGTTTGGGTTGTGCTTTCTGCTTGTCTGCCTGAGAGGTAGCGGGTTTTATCGCAGATCCCCGCCGCGCGGCTACGGGAGCAATATTATTTGCGGAAACGGTCTTGTGCACAAGGACGACGGGTCGCGAGCCTTCACGCGGCTCGTCCTCTCTTGGCGGAGATTGCTTTGTCATATATCATTTGTTTGTGGTATGATCGCGTGTGTGCGACAGTTCCGCCCGCATATGACAGAGCCAGCCGCCAAGGAGCCGACGCACATCGGCTCGCTCCATGTGTGAAATCACCCGAGCGCGCCGCACAGCTGCGCCCGTGGTGCCCATGCACCACACTAACACCGCGGGCGCAGCGGCGTCAAGTCAAAAAATGAGACCGTGACCCGCTTGCATCGCGAAACAGGTGAAAATCGACGCGATGAGACGGCGGCGCGTCTGCCGGCCGACGTTCTGCCCCGACGTCCGGCCCGAGCTCTTCCCTGCGAGGGGCGGACATGCCGCGAGCCCGTGCACCCGCTAAATCATACGGAACACGCTTTTTGCTCGCCACGGCGTGAGTCGGGTGCTATAGTACGCCCAATCAAAAAAACTTATCACGTACATCATGCAACGAACCTTGGTGAAACATGCTCTGGCGAGCGAAACGCCGCTGGAGTCGATTCTGGTGGAAGGCTGGGTGCGCACCCGCCGCGATTCGAAGAGCTTTTCTTTCTTGGAGATCAATGACGGCAGCTGCCTGGCCTCCGTTCAGGTTGTGGCGGATGCCGGCATCCCCGGCTACGAAAACATCGGCGCGATGACGACGGGCTCGTCCGTGGCCGTCGAAGGCCGCTTGGTCGAGAGCCCCGGCAAGCAGAAGTGGGAGATCCAGGCGACTTGCGTACGCCTCATCGGCGCGGCTCCCGAGACCTACCCGCTGCAGAAGAAGGGGCACTCCCCGGAGTTCCTCCGCACGATTGCCCACCTGCGCCCGCGCACCAACCTGTTCGGCGCCGTCTTTCGCACGCGTTCGCGCATCGCCGCCGCCGTGCACCGCTTCTTTTTGGAGCGCGATTTTGTGTGGGTGCACACGCCCATCATCACGGCCTCGGACTGCGAGGGTGCCGGCGAGATGTTCCGTGTCACCACGCTCGACCCGCTGGCTGAGAACAAGAGCTATGACAAGGACTTTTTCGGCAAGCCTGCCAGCCTGACCGTCTCCGGCCAGCTCGAAGGCGAGACCTTCGCCTGTGCGCTGAGCAACATCTACACCTTCGGGCCCACCTTCCGCGCCGAAAACAGCAACACGACCCGCCACGCCGCCGAGTTCTGGATGATCGAGCCGGAGATGGCCTTCTGCGACGTCTACGGCGATATGGAGGTGGCGGAAGCCTTCATCAAGCACATCGCCGACACGATGCTCAACGACGCGAGCGGCGACTTCGACTTCTTCTGCAAGTTTGTGGACAAGGGGCTTCGCGAACGCCTCGAGGCTGTCAGCAAGCAGCCCTTCGTGCGCTGTTCGTACACCGAGGCCATCGAGATTATGCAAAAGAGCGGCCGCAAGTTCGAGTACGAGCCGCACTGGGGAATGGATATGCAGAGCGAGCACGAGCGCTTCCTGACGGAGGTGCACTTCAAGTGCCCCGTCATTGTGTACAACTACCCCAAGGAGATCAAGCCCTTTTACATGCGCCTCAACGACGACGGCAAGACGGTGACGGCCATGGACGTGCTGGTGCCCGGCATCGGAGAAATCATCGGCGGCAGCCAGCGCGAAGAGCGACTCGATGTGCTTGAGGGCAACCTCGAGCGCTTGGGCATGGACAAGCAGGCCTACTCTTGGTACAACGACCTGCGCCGCTACGGCACGGTGCCTCATGCGGGCTTCGGCGTGGGCTTCGAGCGCCTGATCATGTTTGTGACGGGCGTGCAGAATATCCGCGATGTGCTGCCCTATCCGCGCACGCCGCGCAACTGCGAGTTCTGAGCGCGCACGACAACTCGGCAGGCCCGGAGGCTGTGGTTCCTCCGGGCTTTTTTGCTGCCTGCGGGCGGGGCAAGGGCTCTCATCTTGCTTTTTCTCGGGCACGGCGCTTCTTTTTCCTTGTCAGGAGCCTTGAAACATGCTAGAACAGCCCCAGTAACACCATGAATATTCAACCGAAATTCACCCCCGTGCTCGATCCGGGCTTCGTTGCTCCGGTGCTCTGGAATAAGGCTTTTGAAGAGAAGGTGGCGGCTGATCCCGCTTCGCACCCGATTGACTTGGCTCTCGTTCGCGTGGACGGCACCTGCTTCCGCTGGAGCGGCAGGATTCTCCCGAATGAGGGCGAGAACGTCGCTCTGAACAACCGCTACGTCGAGCGTATCGTCAAGTTCCTGCTCTGGATGAAGGGCGGTTGCACGATCATGGTGGCCGGCGATGATCAGATCGCTGACATGTTGGCCGCAACCTACTGCAAGGGCGGTGCTCGCGAGTTCGACTGGGACTTCATCGGCCGTCAGATCTATGACCAGCCCATTACGGTGGTGAAGGTGGCCTCGGCCGCCGAGCTGCCTGAGGAGAAGTCCACCTCGGTGTCTCTGGGCCGCAACCTCGACGGTTACCGCATCGGCTTCGATCTGGGCGGTTCCGACCGCAAGTGTGCAGCCGTGGTGAACGGTGAGGTGGTCTACTCCGAAGAGGTGGTGTGGGATCCCTACCATCAGACGGATCCCGATTATCAGATTGAGGGTGTCGATGACTCCCTGCTGCGCGCGGCCAAGCACCTGCCGCAGGTCGACGCCATCGGCGGTTCCGCCGCCGGCGTCTATGTGAACAGCGAACCCCGCGTCGGTTCCCTCTTCCGCGGTATTTCGCCGGAGGACTTCAAGAACAAGATTCGCCGCATGTTCTACACGCTCAAGGATCGCTGGAGCGAGCGCATGGGGCATGAGGTTCCCTTCGAGGTGGTCAATGACGGCGAGGTGACGGCTCTGGCCGGCGCCATGGGCATGAATGATGACGCCGTGCTCGGCATTGCCATGGGTACCTCTCTGGCCGCGGGCTACGTCGACCCCGAGGGTCACATCATGCCTTGGCTCAACGAGCTGGCCTTCGTGCCGGTGGATTATCAGGCCGAGGGCGGTGTGGACGAGTGGTCGAAGGACACGGGTGTCGGCGCGATGTATTTCTCGCAGCAGGCCGTCGCTCGCCTGGCTCCCCGCGCGGGCTTTGATTTCGGCAGCATGCCCTACCCCGAGCAGCTCAAGAAGGTGCAGGCCGCGATGGCCGAGGGCGATGAGCGTGCCCGCCGCATCTACGAGACCATCGGTGTCGAGTTCGGCTACACGATTGCCTACTTCGCGCAGTTCTACACCGTGCGCAACCTCCTCTTCCTCGGTCGCGTGGCGACGGGTGAGGGCGGCCAGATCATCATCGACAAGGCCAACGAGGTTCTCGCCGGAGAGTTCCCGCAGTACAAGATCAACCTCTGCGTGCCCGATGAAAAGACCAAGCGCCACGGGCAGGCGGTTGCCGCTGCTTCGCTGCCCAAGCTGGGCTGAGGCCGCTGTTTCATTTTGCCGCCGGGGATTTGTGTGAATCCCCGGCGGTTTTTTCTTTTCATCAGCTGAAATCTTCTGTATAGTAGGGCGTAAAGGCATGGAGGAAAATCAGGAAGATATCTGGGGGTGTCCGGAGTGCGGGCAGGAGCTGGATCTCACCAACGTTGGCTTCTATACGGAAATCGTCTGCCCGAACTGCGGACACAAGGAGATTGTCCACACCAAGCTGGCCAACTATGACCTCACGGGTGTGCTGGGTGTCGGCGGTATGAGCGTGGTGCTCAAGGCGGTTGACCCCGTCCTGAAGCGGCAGGTCGCCATCAAGGTGCTCAATGATGCCTACCGCAACCAGCCCGAGCGCATTGCCCGCTTTGAGCGCGAATGCGCTCTGATGGCCAAGGTGCGCCACGAGAACGTCGTGGGGGTGTATTCGGCCGGGTGGGCACGCGGCCAGTTTTACATCGCCATGGAGCTCGTCGAGGGGCGAGACCTCGAGTACGTCGTCTCGAACTTCGGGCCGATTCGTCAGACGGAGGTGCTCAGCATGGCGCGGCAGGTGGCCTTGGGCCTGCGAGCCGCCAACCGCGCGGGATTGCTGCATCGCGACATGAAGCCGGGCAATATCCTCGTGACGCCGAGCGGCAAGGCCAAGGTGCTCGACTTCGGCCTCTCGCTCACGCATCGCGACGAAGATACCGAGCAAGTCATCTGGGCAACGCCCTACTACGTTGCCCCCGAGACGATTTTCCGCGAGGCCGAGGACGTGCGCACGGATATTTACGCGCTGGGCATGACCATGCGCTACCTGCTCACCGGAGAGGACGCCTTCAGCGACAAGCCGCCCGCCGGCATTGCCGTGCTGGCCGAATACAAGAGGCGCCTGCCGTCCCTGCGCGTCGGCCATCTCTACTTGGCTGACTCCCTTTGTGATCTGGTGGATCACATGACGGAGTTTGACCCGCAGGCGCGCCCGCTTTCATACGATGCCCTGCTGCGCGAGATCGACGACGTGATGACCGATCTGCGCATGGGGGACACTCTTGACACGCCGGAGGGCAAGCGCCGCTTCTTCCGCCGCCTCCTGCTGGGAGCTGCGGCCACGCTCGGTGCCGGCGCCGTCGCCGCCGCCGTGACGTCGATTCTCTCGACGCCGCCGCCCGAGCAAATCCTGGTTGAGCCCGAGCCCGAACTGGATTGGCCTCTTTACAGCATGGCCTCCGGCAAGGTGAAAATGCTCATGAAGCAGGGATGCACGGATCAGGTGTTGCACGAGTACGAATGGATGGCTAGGCATAACAGCACCGAGCCGCGTTTCAAGGCTTGGGCCGGCCTGCAGGCCATGGGCGTTGCCGTGCTGCTGGGCGACGAGGCCAAGACCGCCGAGCTGGGCTCTCTGCTGACGCATTGGTTGGATGACATGCCGACGGAGGATGCCGACGTTTCCCACATGAGTTTGGCGTTCAAACAGGTGAATTGGGTGGTCAAACGCCACGTTGATGCCATGCGCGACTACGTGCAGAAAAGCAGCAACCCGACGGCCGTTCTGCTGTGTGTCGCCGGACATCGGTATCACAAGGAGAAGGGCGATGCCAAGACGGCCGGAGAATTCCTCAGCCTCGCACGCGATGCCGCGAAGCGCTGCGGAGCCGATGCCGCCAAGCTGTCCGAGGCCGTTGAACGCTGGGCCGCATCCGAGTCCCGCGCGGCGGCCAAACCGCCCGTGAAGAAGCCCGATTCGGACAATCGGGACGATTCGGGAAAGCAGGCCGATTCGGGAAAGGCGAGCGGGTCGGCTCCTTCGGCGCCGTCGGCGGAGAAGCCTTCGGGCAGTCCCAAGAGCGCCGGAGAGGGCGCACCGTCGGCTGTGGAGCGTCTGGCCGCGCTGCGGCGCGGCTGCGATGCGCCGCGCATGGCGCATGTGCTCAACGAGATTTTGTCGGATCGAAGCCTGCGGCTCAGCACGGCTGAGCGCGATCAATACGTCCTGATGAAAGACGTCTGCGACGTCCTTTGCGAGGCCTATGCTGCCATCGACAAAGCGCATGCGGGAGCGATTGCGCCCGATACCATGACGCCCGAGCAGATACGCGACGCCGTGGCCGCACTCAAACTTCCCGGTTCTCTCAGCAACGAAGTCTACACGATGTTGCTGCTGCTGCAAGGCAAGCTCAACGAGGCCGAGCGAGCCAACCCCTATGCGTCCGACACGAACTCGCAGGACCCCTTCGCCATCCTCATGCGCGACTGGATGTTCCGCGCGCGCCGGGGCTGACAAGGAGCCAGTCTGCTCGGCGTCAGCCTTCCGCGCAGCGAGGCGCGCTGGCGCTGCAGGGCCTGCACGTCACGCCGAGCCGCACAGGCGAGCGGTCGAGCAGGCTCGGTGAGGAGTGCGGGTGCAGCGGGCAGGGGGCGTCGCGGAGAGCCCTCCGCTCTCATATCCCGCATCCCTGTTCACGCATCCCTGCTCACACATGCCGGATTACCTGTCCGCGCATGTCGCAGGGCGAGCGCTCCGGCGCAACCGTCAGGTGGGCGTCAAGTCGACGTCGGGCCGGCATCGCGCCGACGTCAGGCCGGCAGCGCCCGGCTCTGTGTCTTGCCCTGTGCTTTAGGCGCGGCTCTGAGGTGGCCTCAGCTCGGCCTTCCATGCGGAAACCGCTTGGGTAATCACCCCTGCTGCGTGGGCCTTCGGCTTCATGAAGCCCGGCACAAACCAAGGGAAAGCTCCCACGACGTCGTGAAAGACGGCCACCTCGCCGTCGCAGGTTCCGTGCCCGGCGCCGATGCCGATCGTCGGAATCGGGCAAGCCGCCGTGACGGCCTCGGCCACGCTGTGTTTCGTGCATTCGATGACAACGGAGAAAGCTCCGGCGCGGACAACCGCCTCCATATCGCGCATAATGGCGGCAGCCTCCTCATCCGTCTTGCCCTTCATATGGAAGCCGCCCTCCTCCCTCACGCGCTGCGGCAGCAGGCCGATATGCGCCTGCACGGGGATACCCGCCTGCACAATGGCCGCGATGTGCTGCTCCTTATCGGCGCCTCCCTCGAGCTTCACCGCATCGACCCCGGTTGTCATGAAGCGGCGAGCCGTTTCGACGGCCTGTTCCGGCGTGTCGTAGCTGTGAATGGGCATGTCGAGAATCACCACGGCATTTTTGACGGCGCGGGCGACGGCCTGTCCGTGGTGCATCATGTGATCCGTCGTGACCTGAGTCGTGTCCGGGAACCCGAGCACAACCATGCCCAGCGAATCCCCCACGAGAATCATATCGAAGCCCGCTTCGTCAAGCAGGCGGGCCGTGGGGTAATCATAAGCCGTCATCTCAGTGATGGCGCGAACGCCCTTCAGGGCGCGAATGGCATCAATCTTGCTCATCATGGCAGAAATCTGAAAAATAGGAGAAAGCCTCGTGAAGGAAAGCGCCCGATCAGAGCGGGAAGGGGACAACGGACGGCGCGTCGGCCGGCAGCTGCTCCAGCAGCTCCGAGACCGTTTGACTCTGCCCCGGCAGCACCAGCAAGGGGTCAATATCCGCCAGCGGGCGCAGCACAAAGCCGCGCAGATGGGCACGGGGATGCGGCAAGGTCAACTCGGGAGAATGCCATTGCAGCTCACCGACGTAGAGCAGGTCTAAATCACAGGTGCGGGGTTCGCCGTAAACGCCGCTGCGCCGACGCCCGAGCTTCTGCTCAATCTCTTGGCAGCGATGCAGCACATCGAGAGGCGAGAGCGCGGACTCGACCTCGACACAGGCATTGAGATAGGGAGGTGAGCCCTCGGGGCAGCCCACGGGCTCCGTCTCGTAGACCTGCGAGAGCCGCAGCCCGCCGAAGCTTTCGCTGAGCTCATCGCATGCCTGTTCGAGCAGCGCCAGACGATCACCCGTGTTCGAGCCGAGAGCGATGCCGATTCGCCGCAGCTGGGGAAACTCTTCACCCATGGTGAAACTCAGTCCGTAAAGCCGAGCACATCCTGCATCGTGTAGAGCCCCGCCGGCTTGTCCGCCAGCCACAGAGCCGCCTTCACGGCACCCGACGCAAAGGTCATGCGGCTCGACGCCTTGTGCGTCAGCTCCACGCGCTCACCATCCGTGGCGTAGATAACCGTATGGTCGCCGACCACATCGCCGCCGCGCAGCGAGTGCATGCCGATCTGGCGCTGAGGACGAGCCCCGACGAGCCCCTCGCGGCCGTGCATCACATCCTTGTCGTAATCCATGCCCGTCTCCTCGCAGACAATCTCGGCAAGCGTACGCGCCGTGCCGCTCGGAGCATCGAGCTTGTGATGGTGGTGCATCTCGACAATCTCGATATCGTAGTCGCTGAGAATGCGAGTCGCCTTGCGCGTCAGCCAGAACAGCGTGTTGACACCCACGGAGAAATTCGACGCAAAAACAATCGGAATCTCAGCAGACGCCGCCGCGATCGCCGCGCGCTCCTCCGCCGTGTGACCCGTCGTTCCGATGACCAGCGCCTTGTGCTGAGCCACGGCCGCAGCCAAGAGCTCCGGCGTGAAGCCGTGAAAGGAGAAATCAACGGCGACGTCGGCCGCGCTGAGAGCGGCCGCAACATCCTGCCCGACGTCATGGGTGGCCCCCAGCTCCGCATCCGGATGCTGAGCCACCGCCTGCATAACGGCCTGCCCCATGCGACCGGAGGCACCCGTAACGAGAATCTTTATCATAACAGCTTAGAGAAAAACAGCTTGATAGGGAAAAAGTTTCGGCGAAGCCCCGGCGGCATCAGAGTAGCTCAAAACGGCGGAGCAGATCCGCGAGCACTTCGCGCTTCTCTTCCGCCAGCGGAGCCAGCGGCAGGCGGATCTCCCAGCTGATATCGCCGCGCAGCGCCAGAGCCGCCTTGATCGGCACCGGGTTGACATCGAGCCCCATCAGCCCCTTCATGAGCGGGTAATACTTCTTCTGGAGAGCCAGAGCCTTGCGGCCGTCGCCCGAGAGCGCGGCGTCCACCAGCGCCTTCATCTGCGCCGGAGCCACATTCGCCGTCACCGAAACGAGACCGACGGCTCCGCAGGAAATAAAGGGCACCGTCAAACCATCATCGCCGCAGAGCACCGAGAAGTCCTCCGGCAGCTTCTGCATCAGCTGATTGACGCGATCGACGCTGCCGCCGGCCTCCTTGAGAGCCGTAATCGTCGGGCAGTCGGCCGCCAGACGGGCAACCGTATCCACGCCGATCTCCACACCGCTGCGCCCGGGAATGCTGTAGAGCAGCACGGGCAGATCCGTGCACTCGGCCACGGCGCGGAAGTGGCGGTAGAGACCCTCCTGACTGGGCTTGTTGTAGTAGGGGCACACCTGCAGCGTGCCGTCCGCCCCGAGGCGAGCGGCCTCCTGCGTCATGCGGATAGCTTCCTCCGTCGCATTGGAGCCCGTGCCGGCAATGACTTGGCAGCGCCCGGCGGCGAACTCAATACCCATGCGGATGACCTCCATGTGCTCCTCGTGGCTGAGCGTGGGGGATTCACCCGTTGTGCCGACCGGCACGATGCCGTCCACTCCGCCGGCAATCTGCGCTTCGACGAGTGCCTTGAAAGCGTCGACATCCACCTTGCCGTTGCGGAAAGGGGTAACAATAGCGGTGTAGAGACCCTGGTATTTCATAGCTCTGCGCTATTCTAGCACAAGCGCCCCGATTGTCACGTCTAAAATCAGCACATGACGTTCTAACTCTACCGAGAGAGCAGGAATTGAAGCCGCGGCGCCGCCGGGATGAGCGGCCCTCGGGATTCGGCTCAGAACTCCGGCATCTCGCGCAGAGGAGGGGCTCCGCTCTCGTCCGCGGCATCGTCCGCATCCGCTGCGGCATCTGTGTCCTCCGGGGCAGGCGGAGTCGGTGCCGGGCGCGAGCCCGGCTGGATGATGACCTCATCCTCCGGCTGCGGCTGCGGCGCGGCGCCGTCCTCCTTGGCCGCCGGCAGAACCACCGCGCGGCCCTTTTCCGGGCGGAACGTCTCATCCATGGCGACCTGCAGCTTGATATCCGGGTAGCCGATGTAGCGGATGCGCGCGTTCTCGTCGACCAAAACCGCCGTGGGCAGCACCTTGATGCGGTAGGCGGAAGCTGCCGCCCCGCCGTCATTGTCCGTGTAGGTGTCCGTCACCCCGAGCTGCGTCAGATCACTGCGGAACTGAGCCGCATCAGACGGCTTCACCGTCACCGGGTAAAAGACCAGATTCGGGTATTGCCGAGCCAGAGCCTCCTGCTTGGCGACGATATTCGTACCCACATCTTCGCCGGGAAGCCAGAAGAAGAGCAGACAGGCCTTGCGTTGCGCCGGAAAGCGAACCTGCTGCCCGGCGAGGGTCTCGAGCGTCACGGGCGGCGGAATCGAGCCGACGCTGAGATTTCTGATGCAGTAGGCTTGCTCCTGCGCAACGGCGCTCAAACTCACCGGGCCGAACATCAAATCATCATCCGTCAGCGTGACGGCCTGTTTGAGGTAATAAATACGGTAACTCCGCGCCTGCTGCGGCGAGCCCACCGTGCCGGACACCAGCGGACTGCCCAGTTGAATGCTCAACCCCATCGCTGCCGAGCCCCGCGCATTCGCGTCGGGATTGTGCTTATAAATCTTGAGCAGAATATCGTAATGGCGCACGCCCGGTGTTTCCGCCAGCAGCGGGCAGATCTGCGTCATCGCGGGGCTAGCGTAGTGCACCTCCTCAATCGAGTCGAGCATCGCCTCGACATACTCGACCAGCTGCTCCTCGTGCCCCTTGAACAGAGAAGCGAACTCATTGGGGTGATTCAGCAGCCAGATGACGGCCGGCAGAGCCCAACGCTCTTCAAACTCGTAGGTCGGCACCCGGCGGGACTCCTCCTTGCCGGCATCGAGCGAGGGCGTCTGCGCGCGCTTTATCTGTTTGACGCGCGTGCCGGTCTTGCGGGAAACCGAGCGCCAGAGCGCCGCCGCCGTCTCGCTGCCGTCGGGCTTGGTGACGGCAGCGCGGGCCTCATCAGACTCGGCACTCTCCAGCGCCGCTTGGTACTCCGAGAGCACCTGATCCCAGCGACTCAGCGCCTCATTCATCTCCTGCTCGGAGGCCGAAGCCGGCAGGCCGGCCAGCAGGGCCAGCGCCAGTGCACAAATCTGACTCTTCTTCATGCTTGCCATTATAGGCGCGGCGCATTTGTTTGGCAAGCCGGAAAACCGTCATCACCTGCGAGCTTCGCCCTCGCCCGTTGGCGATGCGGCCGACGATGCGCGCCGGACGTGACGGGCTGCAACGGGGGCGGCCTGCGGCAACCTGAAGCAACCCGCGGCAGCGTGCGGCAATGTGCGGCAGCGTGCGGCAGCATGCGGCATGAGCCTGTGCCGCCGCCGAAACGGACATCGGCGTACGCAGCGAAACGGCGTCAGCGAAACGGCGGCGGGGGAAGGACGTTGGGAAAACCGCGGCAGGGAAACAGCGTCAGCGAAACGGCGTCAGGGGAAGGACGGCGGGGGAAGGACGGCGGGGGAAGGACGGCGGGGGAAGGACGGCGGGGGAAGGACGGCGGGGGAAGGACGGCGGGGAAACGGAGGCGGGGAAAAGACTCCAAAAGCCTGCCGTCGGGCAACTTTGTGCTTGACAACGGCGCCCCCCGCTGCTATATACCACTCAACCGCCATGCTTCAGGAATACTTCTCCGCACTGATTCAAGTCTGCGCCGGCTTCGGTTTCGCCGGTCTGATCATCGTTCTCAGCATCATCTTCGGGCGCCGCGCCAAGCTGAGACCCCCCACGAACATCCCCTACGAATGCGGCAACGTGCCCGAGGGTGACGGCTGCCCCGGCTTCTTCTCCATCAAGTATTACATGGTGGCCATCCTCTTCCTAGTCTTCGACCTCGAGGTTATCTTCCTGTATCCTTGGGCGCTCGGCTTCCAAGACATCGTGCTCAACAACGGCGCGGCCTTCGCCTCCATGACGATCTTCATCGCCGTGCTCCTCTTCGCCTACCTCTACGCCGTCGGCAAGGGCGTGATCACTTGGCATCGCAACCCCAACCCCCGCCGCTGAGAAGCTGAGACCTTCCCCTTGTAAAAGCTCTGCTGCGGAGACGCTCCCGGCAGAGCTTTTTTTCATCACCGCCGCCTTCATCCTGTCGCCGATCCGCCGACACAACCCCGATACGCCGCCGCGCCGTTGAAACACGTGCTCGAAACGCCCTCGCGCCCCGAGACATCCCGCGCCCGCGCAAGCCCCCTCCACCCGCACCCGAGGCCAGCAGCCCCCTCCTCACCCCTCAGGGGTACGCAGCCCACAGCCCCTCTCAACGCCATGCCCAGCACTGCCGCCGAACGCCGACAAGCCCTTCAGAACGCCCTGAGCCGCCGCATCCTCATCTTGGACGGCGCCATGGGCACCATGATTCAGAAAAAGCACCTGCAGGAAGACGACTACCGCAGCGAGCGCTTCGCCGATCGCAGCCTCTACCCGCGCGACCTCAAAAACAACAACGACGTCCTCCCCCTCACGCAGCCCGAACTCGTCAGCAGCGTGCACCGACAATACCTCGACGCCGGCGCCGACATCATCACCACCTGCACCTTCTCGGCCACCTCCATCGCCCAGCAGGACTTCTTCCATCAGTCCCCTCCCGGGCCGCACGACCAAAAACATTACGAAAAGGTCCTCGCCGACGAACAGCTCGCCGCCATCGTGCGCGACATCAACGCCGCCGCCTGCCGCCTCGCCCGCAGCGCCGCCGACGAGGCCGAGGCCCGCGACGGCCGACCGCGCTGGGTGGCCGGCAGCATCGGCCCCATGGCCGTCACCGCCTCCATCTCGCCCGACGTCAACGACCCCGGCTACCGCGCCGTCAACTTCGACCAACTGCGCCGCGCCTACCGCGAGCAAATCATCGCCCTCTGCGAAAACGGCGTCGACCTGCTGCTGCTCGAAACCATCTTCGACACCCTCAACGCCAAAGCCTGCCTCTTCGCCATCGACGAACTCGCCGACGAGCGCGGCGACGTGCCGCCCGTGATGATCAGCTTCACCATCACCGACAAAGCCGGCCGCACCCTCTCCGGGCAAACCGTCGAAGCCTTCTGGAACTCCGTGCGCCACGCCCGCCCCCTTTCCATCGGCATCAACTGCGCCCTCGGCGCCGACCTCATGCTGCCCTTCGCACGAGAAATCGCAGCCCTCGCCGACTGCGCCGTGAGCATGTACCCGAACGCCGGCCTTCCCGACCCGCTCAGCCCCAACGGCTACGAGCACAGCGCCGAGCACATGGCCGGCATCCTGCGCGACTATGCCGAAGAAGGCCTGCTCAACATCGTCGGCGGCTGCTGCGGCACCACCCCCGACTACATCGCTGCCATCCGCGAAGCCGTGCAGGGCTACGCCCCGCGCCCCATCACCCCCAAAGCCCCGGCCGGGCAAATGCGCCTCTCCGGCCTTGAAGCCTGCAACCACGACCGCAGCCGCAACACCCTCTTCATCGGCGAGCGCTGCAACGTCGCCGGCTCGCCCAAATTTGCCCGCCTCATCCGCGAAGGCAAGTACGAAGAAGCCGTCGCCATCGCCCGCCAGCAAGTCGACAACGGCGCCACCGTGCTCGACTTCTGCTTCGACGACGGCCTGATCGACGGCCCCGCCGCCATGACGCGCTTCCTCAACCTCGTCGCCGCCGAGCCGGACATCGCCCGCGTGCCCTTCATGATCGACTCCTCGAAGTGGAGCGTCATCGAAGCCGGCCTGCGCTGCCTGCAGGGCAAGGGCATCGTCAACTCCATCTCCCTCAAAAACGGCGAAGAGGAATTCCTGCGCCGCGCCAAACTCATCCGGCGCTACGGAGCCGCCGTCGTCGTCATGGCATTCGACGAACAGGGACAGGCGCACGGACGCGAAGACCGCGTGCGCATCGCCGACCGCAGCTACGACCTGCTCGTCAACCGCGTCGGCTTCCCCGAAGAAGACATCATCTTCGACCCCAACGTCCTCACCGTCGGCACCGGCATCGCCGAGCATGCCGACTACGCCCGCCACTTCTTTGAAGCCGCCGGAGACATCCACCGCCGCCACCCGCACTGCCACATCTCGGGCGGCATCTCCAACGTCTCCTTCGCCTTCCGCGGCATCAACGCCGTGCGCGAAGCCATGCACTCCGCCTTCCTGTACCACGCGGCACGCGAAGGCCTCGACGTCTGCATCGTCAACGCCGGCATGCTCGACGTCTACGACAACATCCCGAAAGACCGCCTTCAACTCGTCGAAGACGTCCTGCTCAACCGCAGCGACGACGCCACCGAAAAACTCACCGCCTACGCCCAAGCCCTCGTCGAAAGCGGCAACAAAGACGGCAGCGGCGGCCTCAACCGCAAACCCTCGCTCGCCTGGCGCGAAGGCAGCGTGCAAGAACGCCTCGCCTACGCCCTCGTCAAAGGCATCACCGACTACATCGACGAAGACACCCGCGAAGCCATCGCCGTCTGCCACAGCCCGCTGGCCGTCATCGAAGGCCCGCTCATGGACGGCATGCGGCAGGTGGGCGACCTCTTCGGTTCGGGCAAAATGTTCCTGCCGCAGGTCGTCAAGAGCGCGCGCGTCATGAAGCAGAGCGTGGCCATCCTCACCCCGCTCATCGAAGAACAGCGAAGCGGGCAGGGCAGCGGCGTCGGCACCGTCGTGCTCGCCACCGTCAAGGGAGACGTGCACGACATCGGCAAAAACATCGTCGGCGTTGTGCTCGCCTGCAACGGCTTCCGCATCGTCGACCTCGGCGTCATGGTGCCCTGCGAAGACATCCTCGCCGCCGCCGAGCGCGAAAAAGCCGACCTCATCGCCCTCTCCGGCCTCATCACCCCCTCGCTCGACGAAATGGCCCACGTCGCCGCCGAACTCGAACGCAGCGGCAGCCGCATCCCCCTGCTGGTCGGCGGCGCCACCACGAGCGACCTGCACACCGCCCTCAAAATCGCCCCCCACTACCCGAGCGGCATCGTCGTGCGCACAGAAGACGCCTCGACCATCGTGCCGGCCGCCGCCGCCCTCGTCGGCGCCGAGAAGCGCAGCTACATCGAGACCATCAAAGCCCGCCAGCAGCAACAGCGCGACAACTTCGCGCAAAAAGACATCCCCCTGCTCAGCATCGAGCAGGCCCGTCGCCAAGCTCCCGCCATCGACTGGACGGCTTGCCCGCAGCCCCGCCCGCAGCGCACCGGCCTCTTCACCGTCGCCGTACCGCAGGGCTGCCCCTGCTGCACGCGCCGGCCCGACTTCCCCATCACCTGGCAGCAGCTCCTCGACGCCGCCGACTGGAGCATCCTGCTGCGCTTCTTTGAAATGCAGGACGTCTGGAACCCCGCCCGCAACTGCCTCAAAGCCGAAGCGCCGGAAGAAAAAGCCGAGCTCGCCCTCAAACTCATCGACGAAGCCCGCGAACTGCTGCAGCGAGCCGAGCGCGAAAAGCGCCTGCACGCCCGCGCCGTCTTCGGCATCTGGCGCGCCAACCGCGACGGCGACGACATCCGCGTCGAAGGCGGACGCGTCCTCCACAGCCTGCGCCAGCAGAAAGAAAGCAGCAAAGAACGCCTTGCCCTCGCCGACTTCGTCGCCCCCGCCGGGCACGAAGGCTACGCGGGCGCCCTGCAAGTCTCCGTCACCGGCGGCGACGCTTGGGCGGCCGAATTCAACGCCGCCAACGACAGCTACAACGCGCTGCTCTGCGGAGCCCTCTGCAGCATGCTGGCCGAAGCCCTGGCCGAAGTCTGCAACCGCTGCGCCAACGAAGTCTGGCCGACCGACGGCAGCTGCTCCATACGCCCCGCCTGCGGCTACCCCAGCCAGCCCGACCACGCCGAAAAACGCAGCATCTTCGCCCTGCTCAACGCTACCGAACACACCGGCGCCACCCTCACCGAGCACGACATGATGCACCCGCTCTCATCCGTCTGCGCCCTGCTGCTCAACCACCCGCAGGCACGCTACTTCGCCGTCGGCCCCATCGGCGACGACCAACGCGCCGACTACGCCGCACGCATCGCACGCGACGGGCAGGGATAACAAAGCTTTTCCGGCAATTGCAGCGCCCCCAGCGAAGCTAACATTCCTTGCCGGAACCTACTCGTCAGGGTGGTTCGCTCCGTCGTCTTTGCACATGGCTGCCCCCTGCAGCACGCGAAACCTCGCCATCTACCGATGAAAATCGGCACATTGATGCCGGGTGATCATCTCTTTCAGTCGCAGGCATCTCTGCTCTTCAAAAGCGGACAAGAGGCAGGCCGTGTCGCAGCATAGGGGCAGCCGAGTCCTGCGGCCTCATCAGAAAGGTCTTACTGCGACATTGCGCGGGCTCTTCAATCTCGGCGCGGGGCAGGAACGGGAATCTCGGTTCCCCCCACCGCATTTCTGATTTCTCTCGGCTCTGGCAGGCGCGGGCGGGAAATTGCGAGCGCGCGCAATCTCCGTGTCCTTTCGTGCAGGGGAGCCTGCTCAGCGTTTCTGCACCGGAAGGGGCAGCTCGGGGCGGAAATGGCCCGTCGGTTCGTAGTCCAGCACGTTGGCCTCCTCCTGCGTGCCCGCCCCGATGTTGTGGATGATGAGCGGAATGCCCTTTTCATCCTTGCGGTCGCTGACGATCATGATGTGCGGAAGCGTGCCCCCCAGCAGGCAGGTCACAATGTCTCCCGGCAGGTAGTCCTCGGCCTTGTCGGTGACGGGTACCCGCCAGCCCTTGCGCTGAAAAAAACATTCGAGGTTGGGAACGCGTCGATGGTCAATGTTGCGATCCGGCCGCTTGAGCCCCCAGTTCTTCGGGTAGCTTGAGAAATGCTTCCTCATGTCTTCGTGCACTTCCTTTTGAAGGTCGTACCCGAGTTCGCGCAAGGCGCGAATGATGACGTCCGTGCAGACCCCGCGATCCGGCTCGACATCGCCGCCCGGGTAGTCGAGCACGACGTAGGCGGGATCATACAGAATGGTGACACCGATTTGTTTTCGAGCGACTTCGGCGAGGCGGGCATCGGCCCGGAGTTCGGCTGTCAGCAGCAGGGGGAGCAGGAGGCTCAGTGAGCGAAAAAAAGCAGGGAAGCGCATGGCGGGCAGGGGAGTGTGGCGGGTGCGGGATGTCGGGGATGCGGGAAAGGCGCGGGATACGCGCAGAGACGGCATGGCCGCCGCGCCGTCTCGCTTGGCGAGACTTGCGCGGCGCTCGTCCGTCGGGGTCAGCCTGTCAGGAGGCTGACGAGGTCTTCACGGCCGCCGGGCGCGAAGCCTTGCTCTTGGCGGCTCCGCCTTTGGCCGAGCCCTTGCCGACCTTGGCAGCGGCAGGAGAGACGCGGAGATCGAGGATCAGGGTGCCTTGGTCATCGCTCAGGGTGCCGGTGATGCAGCCCGTCTTCAGGTCGCCGGCAATCGGGAGAGGCAGATCCATTTCCATACCCTCTTGCTGCGGCAGAGCCGACGGTTTGACGGCGAAGGCCACACCGCAGAAGGGAACTTTGACGCACTGACGTTCATCGATAGCGGCGGCCATCTTCTTGCCCGTGCTGAGGGTCAGAACCTTGCCGTTGAGCTTGCCTTGCAGGGACAGCGTCTCGGTGAGTTCACAGCGGAAGCCCTTGCCGGGGTCAACGGTCGGGTCTTGCGTGAGCATTTGCACGACTTGCGCAGCGTCGTCCGTCTTGATTCGCATGGCCATGGTGAGACCCTTTTGCGTGGTGCGGAAGATGGCCGTGAGGGCATCAAGGCTTCCGGAGTTTTCCGTTTTCAGCCCGGTAGAGGCGATGCTGACCAACATGTCGCGACGGGCTGACACCTTCGGGATGCTCAGCTCGCCGGGGGTGAAGTGGACGCCTTTGAGGCCAAAAGCGGCCCGCACGATGTAGGATTGGCCGGCGGGGGTGACGGCGAGGCTCAGGTCGCGTCCGCTAAGGCTGTCGAGCAGTTTCCCGGCCATGGCCGTCATCATGGCTGTCATGAAGTCGCTTGACTTTGCAACGTCGGTGATGCCGGCGTTGGCGGCACGGCTCACCGAGGTGAGCAGTTTCCGGTCGGCCAGCAGAACACAGGCCGGTGTTTCTTTCCCGGCGGGCAGCAGAACGGGAAGGTCGCGGTGGGTTAGCAGAGACTCGGAGGCTGAGCTCGGCCACGCCATGTCGCTGAATTTTTCGCAGATGCAGTATTGCAGCAGATTGCCCTCAAGACGGTAGATGACTTGGAGCTTGAGGCCTTTGACGAAGGGGATAATGGCTTGGAGAAAGGGAATGGGCTCTTCGGAAAGAGCCGCTCCGACGTCAAAGCTTACGCCTTTCCAGTCCTTGTAGGTGACGGCCTTGCAGTGCTCAGGCATGCTTTGGCAGGCTTCGTTGATGTCGGATTCAATGTTTTGCAGGATGGCGGTTTCACTGCCCGGCTTGAGGCTTGCGACGGCATAGATGGGGGCGAGGTGCAGGGGCTTTTGCGCTGAGCCCGATGCTTCCGTGCCGGCGCCGCCGCGGGTCGCCGCGCTGAGGAGCTTCGTGACGGCTTCCATGTCGTCCGTGATGCTGACGGCGATGGCTTCGACGGAGAGGCCGTAGGTTTGGGCGTCTTGGAAACTGACGCAGAAGCTGGTTTTGGCCGGCAGTTGCGCCAGCAGGGGCAGGCGCTTGGCGAGTTGGTCGAGCTTGGCTGCGGCCGGGGTGAAGGCTTTGCTGTCGGCAACGGCCTGCGCGAGCGGGGTGTCGGCCGGAGTCTGGGCAAGGACGAAGCTGCCGGCGCAGGCGGCGGCAAGGAGAATGGCTTTCTTCATGGCGGTGTTGGATTTGCGGTGTTGACGGATGCGGTGCGCTGCGGACAACTCATGCGCTGCGCCCGTTCATGATACCCGTTTTCGCGTGTCGCTGCAAGCCCTATGTTTTTCCCGAAAGACCTTTTCCGTATGGCGCGTGCCTCCGGCGTCCGGGAGGGCGGAGAGCGACATTCAGACTAGGCGGCGCAGCCGATCGGCTTTGGCGCGTATCTTTTCGGCGGCGATGAGGCAGAGGCGGCAGAGGGTGTCGTCCGGCATGGAGTAGAGGCAGCGGCTGCCGTCCTGCTTTTTGTCCACCAGCCCGCCCTCGTGCAGCATGTTCATGTGCTTTGAGACGACGCTTTGCCCCAAGCTCAGCCGCTCGCTGAGTTCGTTGACGCTTCCGCCGCCCTCGCGGCAGATCGAGGAGAGCAGCTTCAGCCGCACCGGCTCGCCGAGCAGTTTGAAGAAGTCCGCCAGTTCCGGGAGCATCTCCGGGCTGATATCGGGGAGATTTTTTTTCTGCATGGGCAAATTTTATCATTGACGCGGACCTGCGTCAAGTGTAATATCCGCGTATCGCGATATGCGAATATGCGAAACATGAATACGACTGAATTGGAGAAGTTGATCCACGATGGTCAGGCAGAGCTGTTGGATGTCCGCACGGCGATGGAGTTCCGCAGCGGCCACATTCGCGGTGCCGTTCACCTTCCGGTGGATGAGCTGGAGAAGCGGGAGCATTTTGAGGTGCCGGCGGAGGGGCGCACGCTTTGTCTCATTTGCCAGAGCGGCAAGAGGGCGGAGAGGGCGCGCCGCCACTTGGAGGAGTGCTGCGGCGTTAAGGCTTGCGTGCTGGAGCAGGGGATGAACGCTTGGCAGGATGCCGGATTGCCCGTGGTGCGCGAGGCGGGGGCAGCGCTGCCCCTGATTCGGCAGGTGCAGATCATCATCGGATTGGTGAATTTGCTGACGCTCTCTCTGGGTGTTTGGGTGCACCCGCTCTGGTTGTCGGTGCCGGCCCTGACGAGCTGCGGCTTGCTGGCGGCGGGGCTGACGGGAACTTGCGGCCTCGCTTTGCTGCTGGCTCGGCTGCCTTGGAATCGCGCCTGAGCCGATGCGTGTCGAGCGCAACTGTTTGATTGAATTTTTAAAATAACCCTAGACAAGATGACCATGAAAACAACGATCATTGTCGGAGGCGTTGCGGGCGGAGCCACCGTTGCCGCGCGCCTGAGCCGTTTGACGAACGACCGCCGTATTGTGCTGATTGAGCGCGGCGCCTACGTCTCCTTCGCCAACTGCGGGCTGCCGTATTACATCGGCGAGGTGATTGCGGAGCAGGGGGATTTGCTGCAGGCGACGCCCGAACTGTTCCGCGAGCGCTTCGGTGTCGAGGTGTTGCTGCGGCACGAAGCCGTCGCCATCCGCAAGGACGAGCGCCTTCTCGTGGTGCGCAATCTCGAGACCGGAGAAGAGGAGGCGATGCCCTACGACGAGCTGGTGCTCTCCCCCGGGGCGGCACCTTTCCGCCCGAGTATGCCGGGCATTGATTTGCCGGGTGTGTTGGCTCTTCGCAATATCCCGGATGCGGAGCGCATCAAGGCACTGATTCGCGAGAGGCAGGCGCGTTCGGCGCTGGTGATCGGTGCCGGTTTCATCGGGCTGGAGGTGGCGGAGAATCTGCACCGCCTCGGGCTGGAGGTGAACGTGGCTGAGGGGGCGTCTCACGTGCTGCCGCCGCTGGATGCTCAGATGTCGGCCTACGTCAGCGACCTGCTGGCGGCCCGCGGCATTCGCGTGGAGACGAGCGTGATGACCAAAGGGATTCGCCTCGCGGCGTCCGGGCGTTTGCAGGCCTACGCCGACGACTGGCAGAGTGCGGAGGCCGACCTCATCATCCTCTCCATCGGCGTGCGTCCCGAGACCGCGCTGGCCCGCGAGGCCGGCCTTGAACTGGGGATGGCGGGTGCGATCGTGGCGGATGAGAAGATGCGGACATCGGCGCCGGGCATATGGGCCGTGGGCGATGCGGTGCAGGTACGCTCGGGCGTGACGGGCAAGCCCATGCTGCTGGCTTTGGCCGGGGTGGCGCAGAAGCAGGCTCGCGTAGCCGCAGCCGACATAGCCGGCAAGACGGACGAGCGTTTCCGGAGCGTGTGGGGCACGAGTGTGCTGCGCCTCTTTGACATGACGGTTGCCATGGTCGGGATGAACCGCGAGATGCTCGACCGCATGGGAATGGCGGGGCGCTACGAGTACGTCGACGTGCACCCGGCGAATCACGTGACCTATTACCCGGGAGCGACGCCGATTCACATGCGCTTGGTCTACGACCGCGAAGACGGGCGCATCCTCGGCGCGACGGCCATCGGCAAGCAGGATGTGTCACGCCGCATTGACGTGGTGGCGATGGCGATGAGCTTGGGGGGCACGGTGCACGATCTGGCAGCGGCCGAGCTCTGCTACTCGCCGCAGGAGGGCGCGGCCAAGGATCCCGTCAACATGGCGGGCATGGCGGCTGCCAACAATCTGGCGGGCCTGCACCCGGTGGCACACTACGAAGACATAGCCGCTCATCCGGAGGCTACGGTGCTCGACGTGCGCGAGGAGGCGGAGGTCGCCCGCGCTCCCTTTGCCGGAGCTCTGCATCTTCCGCTCTCGCAGTTGCGCCGCCGGGTGGCGGAGCTCGACCCCTCTCGTCCCGTGCTGGTGATGTGTCAGGTCGGCGTGCGCGGTTACACGGCGACGCGCTTCCTGATCAATTCGGGCTATGAGGCCCGCAATTTGAGCGGCGGTTACGAGACGATGTCTCTGATTCGCCGTCACGGCTGACGAGGCTCCGGTCGCACCCGCGCGGCGCACACCCGCGCGGTTGCGCGCCGCGCGGGTGGGCGTAGGGAAAGAAGAAGGGCGGACGGCCGTTTCAGAACACAGCTAACCCTTCAATCAGGATACTTCAGCGAAGGGCCGTAGGCATTGGTGCCGCGCTGGCTGTCGAGCAAGGAGAAGATGAGGAGAATCCATCCGCCGATAAAGGGAATGAGCCCCAGCAGAATCATCCAGCCGCTGCGCCCCGTGTCGTGGAGTCGGCGTACGTAGAGGCCCAACCCCGGAATAATCAGAGCCAAGCTATACAGCAGGGATAAACCCATCATGATGATGCTCATTGAGGGGTCGATGAGGAAGATGAGGAAAATGCCCAGAATATAGATACTGAGCAAAAACAGCAGCGATGCCAGCTGGAACATCCAGTACTCACGCCGCGTGGCGCGGCCGCTGAAGTTGGCGAAATTGCGCGTCATCGTCAGCTTGAAAATCTCCAAGAGTCCCATGCCGTCGTGATAGTCGCCGTCAGAAGCCGACTCGTGTTGAGGTCTGCGTGAGGGGCCGGTTTGGTACGCGCCGCCGACAGGGGGGCAGGGCGCGGTGATGTTCATATCGGCGAGGACGGACGGAAGCGGCCGCCAAGCCGCATCGCCGACGCGCGCGACCAAGGTGGTGGTCTGAATGATGCCGTTGGCCAGGAGTTCCAGAAGCTCGTTGATCGAGACAGGACCTTGCACTTCGTTTCGGCTGTTGAGGTAGTAAAATCCGTTCATCGCTGTGTTGAGAGAGAGTTGAATGAGCCGAGATCAACTATACGCGGCTCGACTGCGCATTGTATCAGGGCAGGGCGGCGGCGTCAAGAGATGGTGCGGCGATTGAGAGAGCCTTGCTGTTCTCCTCGCGGCGTCAAAGGCATCGGCCCCGAAGAATCGTCCGCGCCGATTGACAGCTGCTGCCGTTTGTGGTAGAGTAAGCCCGCTATGAATGCTGCTCAACGCGCTCTATCCACTTTTCGTCAGCCGCCCTACATGCACACCTGCGCTCAGACGATTTGCGCCGCTTTCGGGCGCGAAGATCTGCTGGAGGACATGAAAAAGCAGAGCGGCGGACGCGCGGACGGAGGCACCTGCGGTGCCCTCCATGCCGCAATGCACCTCGCCGGTGATGACGCACCGCAGATCGAAGAAGCCTTTCGCACCGCACTGGGCGCGACGCGCTGCCGCGAACTCAAAGGCGGCGATCCCCCCGTCCCCTGCCAGCTCTGCGTCAAGACCGCGGCCGAGCTGCTCGAGAAGCTCTTCGAGTCCAAAGCCTGAGCCCCTTTAGTCCCCGTTTGCGCGACGCCCCTGCGGCGCCGCTGTGCCGGGCCCTCATTCCGCATCGCGCCGAATGGGGGCTTTTTGTTGCCCCGAGCCTCTCGGCGCCGCCTTTTTCGCTTCTCTCCGCTCCTCCCACTCCGCTCGCGTCGGCTGCCGTCGGTCGGCCGACAAAAGAAGACCGCCTCTCCCCCGGCGTCGGCAGGGGAGAGGCGGTGAATAAAGCGATCAGTCGCTATGCCCTTACTTGAGGAGCATCTTGAAGTCGACCACAACCGCGCGGTCGGCGGTGACGAGCACCGGGTTGCCGTCGATAGCCGTAATCTCGGGCACCTCGAGCACGAGCTGCTGCACCTTCTTGAGCGTCTCGGCCAGCGGGCCGACAGCCTTCGGAGCCTCGCCGCGCACGCCGTTGAGAATCTTGCCGACCTTCGTCTCCTTGATCATGGCGTCGAAGTCATTGGCGGGCAGAATGCGCATCGTCGTGTCGCGCATGACCTCGGTGTAAATGCCGCCGGTGCCGAACACCATGACACGCCCGAAATTCTTGTCGCTGTTCACGCCGATAATCGTCTCGGTCGCCTTCGTGATCATCTCCTGAATGAGCACCGATGCCCCCTTGAGGTTGAACTTCTCGATCGAACCCCAGAGGCCGCTCCAAGCCTCATTGAAAGAAGCCTCGTCGCAGATGTTCAGGTAAATACCCTTCATCTCCGTCTTGTGCAGCGCATCCGGAGCCGAGAGCTTCAGCACCACCGGGTTCGGGAAGAGCGTCTTGCAGAAGGCCAGAGCCTCAGCCTTGTCCGTAAAGTTGCCGCACTTCGGGTAATCAATGCCGTAGTGATCCATCAGCATGTTGACCGTCTGCTGCGGCAGCGAGGCAAGCCCCGCCTCCTTGGCCTCCTTCACGGCAGCCTTGATGGCAGCGGGAAGCTCGCCGATCTCCGCCTGAGCCAGCTCCTTGCCGCGATAGGCCATCTGAGCCTTGAGCAGGCCGAGCAGGCGCACGGCATCAGCCGGGTACTCGTAGTTGAGGATATGGGCATCGGAGAGCAGCTTGCGGCCCTCGCTCACGCGCTTGCCGCCCACAAAGGCGCAGAAGACATTGACGTTCTTGTACTGCGGGACAAGCTTGATGATGGCCTCGGCCGTGCCGGTGCAGTCGGTGACGCGCTGCGGGGTGAGCAGCACGAGGATGTTCTTGTACTCGCCGCTCTCGCAGAGAATACGCAGAGCGTTCTCGTAGCGGTCGGCCTTCGCGTCGCCCACCACGTCGATGGGGTTGCCGAAGGCGGCCTCGGGCGTCAGCACCTCGCGCAGCTTGGCGATCGTCTCCTCGGAAGGACGAGCAAGATCGAGCCCGGCCTCTTCGCAGAGGTCGGAAGTCAGCACGCCCACGCCGCCGGCGTTGGTCAGAATAGCGACCTGACCGTCGAACTCGTGGTGGTTCGTGTACTGCAGCACCTCCAGCAGACCGAAGAGCTCGCGGTCATTGTAAGCCTGCACGGCACCCGCGCTCTGAAGAGCAATCTCGAGCACGCGGTAGTTCGGCGCAAGCGAGCCCGTGTGCGAAAGCGAGGCCGCCTGAGCCTTGGCGCTCTTGCCCGGCTCCATGATGACGCAGGGCTTCGTGTTGGACACCTCCTTGAGAACCTTGAGGAAAGCCTTGCCGTTCTTCAGCGACTCCAGATAGAAGATGAAGGCGGAAGTATCGGGATCATCCTTGAGAGCGCTGAGCAGAGAATCCTCGCCCATGCAGGCCTTGTTGCCGATGGAGATGAAGTGAGAGAAACCGATGCCCTTGCTGGCGGCCCAATCCATGATGGCCGAGCAGTAGGCGCCGGACTGAGAAATGAAGGCGACGTTGCCGCGAGCCGGGAAACCGTCGGCAAAGGAAGCGTTGACGTTGTTGAAGGTGGCGATGTGGCCGAGGCAGTTCGGCCCCAACAGGTTGATGCCGTTGTTGAGGCACTTCTCCGCGATGCGCTTCTCAAGCTCCTTCTCGCCGACCTCGGCGAAGCCGGCCGTGATGATGGAGATATTCTTGGTGCCGTTGGCGACGCAGGCATCAATGACGGGTTCCGTGAAGCGAGCCGGCACGAGGATGACAACCAGATCCATGGGCTTGGGCAGCTTGTCCACACTGGCGTAGCAGGGGCGTCCGTAAACCTCCTTGCCGTCCAGCTTGGGGTTCACACCGTAGAGCTCACCCTTGTAATTGGCGCTGAGAATGTTGTTGAATACGACGGCGCCGAGCTTGGCGGGATTGTCTGACACGCCCACCACGGCGATACTCTTCGGATTAAAGAATGATTCGAGTGACATAGTGACAATGGATGCGGATGTTCGCTGAGGCTGAGTTTAGCACCTCAGCCCCGCACATTCAAGCGGATTCATGCGAAAAAATGCTTCGCGAACTCAAAAAAAATCAATATCAGACTCCGGCATCGGGTTGCCGCACTGCTCTAGCCAGTTGTTGAGAATTTCAACAGCCGCCGCCTGATCGATGATGGGGCGGAAGCTTTTGGCTTTTTTTCCGGCTTGGTGCAGTTTTTGCTGCGCGGTGGCCGTCGTCAGGTACTCATCCACGTAGATGAGGGGCAGATCGGGAAATTGAGCGCGAAGCTTGTCGCCGAAAGCGCGCACCTTGGCGCAGGCGCTGCCCTCGCTGCCGTCCATGCGCAGCGGCAGACCGAGAACAAGGGTGCGTATGCCCCTTTCGCGAACGAGTTCCGCAATGCGAGCAAGAGCATCCGCTTGGCGGACGCTGATACTCTCAACCGGATGCGCCATGATGCCGCAGGAATCCGTCGCGGCAACACCGATGCGGGCTTCTCCGTAGTCCAGACCGAGGGCAGGGTGCATAGAGGGAAAGGTGAATAGCGTGATAGCGCGGGGCTTAGAGGAAGGAGGGGAGGAGGCGGGGCGGCGGCACCGCTGCGGCACAGCTCTGCGGCCGAAGACGGCCGCTCGATTGCCTGAGCTGCGGGCGGAGCCGCCGCCGAGCGATTCCGAAGACCGGGGTGGCTCAGTGGAGCTCGTCGGGCACCATGTCCACGATCTTTTTGATTTTGTCCGCGTCGCAGCGCCGCGTCACCAGCAGAGCATCCTCCGTCTCAATCACGATCAGGTCGTCGACATCGATGAGCGCGATGCGCTTGCCGCCCGTGCTGAAAATGATATTGTTGCCCGACTCCAGCGCCGTGACGGGCGCATTCGACGCATTGCCCGAAGCATCCGTCGGCAGATACTTGCCCACCGAAATCCACGAACCCACGTCATCCCAGTCGAAATTCGCCTCGAAGTTGAGCACGCGAGAACTCTTCTCCAGCAGAGCATAGTCAATGGAAATCGGCGTGAGCTTCGGGAACTCCTCAGCGATGAAACGCGGCAGATCCCCCGCCTGCGTCAGCCGCGAAATAAAGTCCGCCAGCTGCGGGCTGTGCTCCTCGAGCTCGCGGCGCACGTGAGCAACATTCCAGATGAACATCCCGGCATTCCAGCTGAAATTCCCGGCGGCAAGGTAGCGCTCCGCCGTCTCGGCATCCGGCTTCTCCCGGAAGCGTTTGACCTCGTAGCAGCTGTACTTGAGAGCCGGATCATCGAGCCTCTCGCCCCGCTCGACGTAGCCGTAGCTCGGGCAGGCCCAAGTCGGGCGAATACCAATCGTGATGAGAGCGCGCTCGCGCCCCGCGAGAGCAAGAGCCTCGGCCGCGAGATCGCGGAAAGCCTCATTGTTCAGAATGAGCGAATCACTCGGCACAATCATCATATTGGCCTGAGGATCCCGCGCCGCAATCAGCCCGATACCCAGAGACACCGCCGGAGCGGTATCGCGGCGAGCCGGCTCGGCCACAATGTTCTCCGGCTGCAGGCAGGCGGCCTGTCGCCGCACCTCGGCCTCCTGAAGATGATTCGTCAGAATAATAATGTTTTCCGTCGGCAAAATACCACGCATGCGTTCAACAGCTTGGCTGAGCATGCTGCCCTGACCGAAGAGATCGAGCAGCTGTTTCGGCCTTGCATTTCGGGAGAGAGGCCAGAAGCGCGTCCCGCTGCCTCCGGCAAGAATCAGTGCATAATTTCCCATGGCCTCGCCAGTATAGAGGCAGAGGCGCCCGGCGTCAAGAGAGAAAGCCCGCAGCCCCGGCAGCCTCATGCGGACGCCGCAGCCGCAGACAGCTTTCCGCCCCCGCCGCAACAGGCAAAGACAGAGCCCGCAACAAGCCAAGACGCGTTGTTATCTGCCCGAAGCCTCCCCCCGCAACAACACCCCCTTTTCTCACGTTTCAACCCCTTTTCACCCTCGAAAATCGCCTCTCGCCCGAGCCGCCCCAAGAGCACTTTTCCGATGATATAACAACATTTACTCCTCAGCAAGTTACAGGTAATCAACAAAGTAATGTAGTTATATGGCCGAATTTTCGATGTTATTAAAAATATCAGCCCTGGAGAAATCCTCGTGTATGGGAGGTTGACTGTTAGCATGTTATACGGGCAAATAAAATTTGTTGCTTAAATGGCCCCAAAAGGTATGAAATAGAGAAAATGAGAACGAAGCCTGCGGAGCCTGAAGACGATCTACCGAAAAACGGAGAACAAGCCCCTTTCGCACACCGTGCCGCAGAGGCAAATGCGGAATTCGGCACGGAGCAAGCGAGCCGCGAGCGTGCGAGACTGGTCTGGGGTGAAGAGAGCCCCGCGGCCGCCGTCGACGCCCCGGCCTCACCGTCGGCATCCGCCGATGCCGGAAGCGGAGAGCCGGAGCACCCGTCCGCCCGAGACGGCGAGCTCATCGAGCATCCCCTCGTCCTCGGCGGCAGCGAAATGCTGCGCGCCGTCAACGAACTCGAGACGCGGGATTGGACCTTCTGGAAACTCTTTGAAATCTCCCTGCGCAGCCGCACGGGCCGTCGCCCGCGCACCCTGCAGGAAATCGCCCAATACGTCCAGCGCATGCTGCGGGTCAAACCGTGGTGGCGCTACATGCCCGTGGGCGAAATCACCGGAGCCGACTGCGTCAACCTCATCGAAACAAGCTTCAAAACCATGCCCATGCAGCGCAAAGCCCGCACCCTCCTGCACGCCATCTTCGCCTGCGGCTGCCGGCTGGGCGTCTGTCGCACCAACCCCGTTGAACAACTCACCTACCTCTACGCCCCCGAGCAAAGCATCCGCGCCCTCTCCATCCTCGAAGTACGCCGACTCCTGACCGCCGCGCAAAGTCCCAAACACAGCCCCTGCGCCGCAGCACTCGGCCTCATGCTCTGGGCGGGCCTGCGCCCCACCGAAGTCGCGCGACTCCGCTGGGGCGACATCCGCCTCCGCGAGCGCGTCATCATGGTATCCCCCCTCCAAGCCAAAACCGCAACCCGGCGGCAAGTCATCATGCGGCGCGTCCTCTTCTGCTGGCTGCTGCGCATCGCCCCCTTCCGCCCGGCCGGAGCCCCCGTCATCCCGCTCGGCTGGGAAAAACGCTGGCGTGCCCTGCGGCTCGCCGCCGGCTTCAAACAGTGGCCGGCCGACGTCCTGCGGCACACCTTTGCCTCCTACCACCTCAAATACTTCCGCGACGTCGCCGGCCTGCAAATCGACATGGGGCACAGCTCCCTGCACCTGCTGCTCACCCGCTACCTCGGCATGGACAACATCACCGCCCAAAACGCCTCCGAATACTGGGGCTACGAAAAAGAACTCGCCGCCGCCAAGGGCGGAGACCCATACGCCAGCCGCTTCTGACCCGCCGACTCCTTCCCCCACCTCAACCCGCCGTCGCCAAACACCCCGGGCAATTGCGAACCCAGTGCCCCGGCGACACCTCCACCAACTCCGGCACGCGATCCCTCAGGCAAAGCTCCGGGCGTCCGATCGTATTGCGCGGGCGAAACGCACAGCCGCGCACCGGCTCGCGGAGCGTCGGCGGCAAACCCGGAATCGTGTGCAGCGGCTCCCCCTTGCGCCGGTGCGACGGCATCGACGCCATCAGCGAGCGCGTATACGCATGCAGCGGATGCTCCAGCAACTCCGCCGCCGGAGCAGACTCAACCACACTGCCCGCATACATCACCTGAATGCGATCCGCATACGCGCGCACCACACCGAGATCATGAGTAATCAAAATCATCGCCGTACCCAACTCCCGCTGGCGGCGGCGCAGCAAATCCAGTACCTGCTTCTGCACCGTCACATCCAGCGCCGTCGTCGGCTCATCCGCAATCAACAACTCCGGCTGAGCAATCAGCGCCATCGCAATCATCACACGCTGGCGCATCCCGCCTGAAAACTCGTGCGGAAACGCACGCGCCCGCCGCTCCGGATCCGGAATCCCCGTCCGCCCCAACTCCTCAACCGCCAAGCGCCGCGCCTCGCGCCAACTCAAGCCCCGGTGAATCACCAGCGGCTCCGCCACCTGATCCCCGATCGTCATACAAGGATTGAGACTCGTCATCGGATCCTGAAAAATCATCGAAATCGCCCGCCCGCGCAAACGCGCGTGCTCCGCCTCACCCGCATGCAGCAAATCGAGCCCGTGAAACATCGCGCGAGACTCCGGCGCAATCACCGCCGGCGGGCAGGGCAGCAGCCCCATCAGCGACGAACAGCTCACCGACTTACCCGAGCCCGACTCCCCCACAATACCCAGCGTCTCCCCCGCCCGCACATCAAAACTCACCCCATTCACCGCATAATTCACCCCTCGGCGCGAGTGAAACTCAACGCGCAAATCGCGAACCCGGAGCAGCGCAGAATCATCCATTGCCCCCTATGCTAACACGGCCATCGGCCCCCGTCAACCCTCATGCAGCGCAAAGCCCAGCGCCCCCAGCGGCACCTCCTCCATCGCTAGCCCGCGCACCAGCGCCCGCAGCACCAACAAAGACCCCGCCGCATCATACAGCGCATCATGCCAGCGGCGCGGCACCAGAGCATCCAACTCCCCCACCACCCCCAGCGCCCCGCACACCGACGCAAGCGCATAATCCCCCAGACCCGGCAGCGCCCGTCGCGCCAGAGCCAGCGTATCCAGCCAAGGCCCGAACCCGTGCCCCGGAAAAACCCGCAAAAACCGCATCTCCGTCGACGGATTGTGCCCCAACACCACCGCCCCCGACAACAAATCGCGCATCTGCGGCCACAAATCCACCCAGCGCGGCGCCCCGCGCAACATCGCCGACGTAATCCCATGCACCCGCGACGCACACCAACGCACCGGGCGCGAACACGCCAAATACGAATCAAAAAGCCTCGGCCCCTCAAACAGCGACTCCGCCCGCAGCACCCCCACCTGCACCGGCTGATCCGTCTCGCCCGGCGCCGCCCCCGCCGACTCAAAATCAATCGCCGCCACCGGCAAACGCCCCAGCGGGCAATCCAGCAAATCCCCAGCCATCACCACACCCTCAGCCATCACAGCACAAACCCGCGCGAGCGCACGGAACCGACACCCGGCGCGCCCCCTCAGCGCCTGCGCGCCCAGTCGCGCACCGAGCGCAACTCCGCGCAAAGACCCTCATAATCACAGCAAAGGAAACGCCCCTCGCGATACAACTCGCGCCCGTCCACCACCGTCAGCACCGTCTCAAGCCCCGTCGCCGCATACACCACATTCGACACCACATGATGCACCGGCTGCATATGAGGCTCCGCGAGACTCAGCGCCGTAAAATCCGCCCTCATCCCCGGCTCCAGCGACCCGATATAAGGATCATGCAGCGCCGCCGCCCCGCCGCGCGTCGCCATATCCAGCGCCCGCTGCGCCGGGCAGGCCAGCGGATCCGGCCCCGCCACCTTGTGCAGCAAACTCGCCACATACATCTCGCGCACCATATTCTGCGCATTATTACTCGCCGGCCCATCCGTCCCCAGACCCACCTGCACCCCGGCCGCATCCATCGCCGCCAGCGGAGCCACCCCGCTGGCCAACTTCATATTCGACGCCGGATTGTGCACCACCGCGCAGCGCTCCTCCGCCAGCAACTCCATATCCTCCCGAATCTCCTTCGGCCCGATACCCGCCTCCACCACATGGAAAAACGTACAAAGCGGATCCAAAATCCCCAACTCGCGGCAATACGGCACCGGGCGCAACCCGTGATCCTTCAGGCACAACTCCGTCTCCGTCGCCGTCTCCGCCAAATGCATCCCGAAAAGCGCCCCCACCTCATCCGCCAGCGCACGGCAATCGCGCAGCAACTGCGGATTCGTCGTATACGGCGCATGCGGCAGCACCGCCTGACGAATACGCGGGTGATTCATCCAGCGGCGAGCCTGATCGCGAATCAACTCCGCATGAGCCTCCCAGCACGGCGCCGAAAGCGACGGATAAAACTGCGTCAAACTCTCCCCCAGCACCGCGCGCAACCCCATCTCATCCGCCGCGCGAAACACCGCATCCTCCAGCATATACATATCGTAAAACGCCGTCGTCCCCGTGCGAATCATCTCCGCCATACTCCAGCGGCTCCCCAACTCCACCAACTCCGGCGTCAACTTCGCCTCCTGCGGAAAAATATCCTGCGTCAGCCAATCCATCAGCCCCTTATCATCCGAAAACCCGCGCAGCAGCGACATCGGCACATGCGTATGCCCATTAATCAACCCCGGCAAAATCACCGCATGCCCCAAATCCACCCGCCGCGCCTCCGGATAAAGCACTTCCAGCAAATCCGCATGCCCCACACACAAAATCGAGCGCCCGCTCACCGCCAGAGCCCCCCCCTCAATCACATCGCGCCCCTCATTCTGCGTCACCACAAAATCCGCCGTATAAAGAGCATCACACACAGGCCGCTGAGCCTGCACCGCCGCCTCAGGAAACGTCAACATCGCCGCAAAAAGAAATAAAACAGAAAAACAGAAAAAAGATCAAAACACCCGCGAAAAACACCGCCGTGCGAAAAAACACCGCCGCGCGCCCCGCACCCCCCCTCGCGCACTCACCAGAACAACACCGCGCACACCACCAACGCCAGCGCATAAAGCAACCCGCAACCATTCAGCACACGGCACAAACGCGGACGCGCCACCAGCGCATAAAACCAATCGCGGAACAAAAACGGCTTACCCACCCAAAAAATCGACAAAGTAATCACCGGATACCACCAAAGCGGAATCAGAATACGCGACTCCGGCTCCTTCAAAAACGCCGCCGTCATCGGCACAATCGCCATCATCAGGAAAAACAGCCCCAGCGCCCGCGCGAACAAATTCTCCGTAATCATCCTAGCGAACACCAACCACACCACCGGCGTCAGCACCACCAACAAGCCGCGCAACTGCTCGAAGGAAAACAACTCCATCCGCAGCGGATTCCAGCCCTCACCGACCAGCAGCAGCAAAAACCACAGCGCATCAACCCCCAGCAAAACCTGCCCCGCGCGCGGCGACTCAATCGCCGCGGCCACCGCCGCCTTGCAAACCTGCGGGCGGAACAGCACCAGCAAATGCAGCACCACCAGCACCAGCCCCATCGTCAAACCGGCAGAAAACAGCGAAAGCCTCTCGTAAGCATGAATCGAACTCTCAAACATAGCGCGTGCGAGCACATCATACCCGCCGCGCCAACAGAAAGCAAGCACAAAGACCTAGGCGGCCAAGGCAGGCAAACCATCCTGCATCGCCCGGCACTCAACACAGCCGCCAGCGGACAAAATCAGTAACGGAAGATGCGTTAGATTTATTTCATGAGGCTTCGAAGGCGACACACGACTTCCACCGTATTGAGTCAAAAAGAAAACGCACCGAAAGGCATGGATGCGTCAAAAATGAACGCA
The DNA here is from genome assembly GCF_944389695.1 of Candidatus Parakkermansia intestinigallinarum. Classification (NCBI taxonomy): domain Bacteria; kingdom Pseudomonadati; phylum Verrucomicrobiota; class Verrucomicrobiia; order Verrucomicrobiales; family Akkermansiaceae; genus Candidatus Parakkermansia; species Candidatus Parakkermansia intestinigallinarum. The sequence continues at coordinate 15 of NZ_CALXNG010000007.1, read as the reverse complement.
CCAAAGGTAACACAG
>NZ_CALXNG010000006.1:0-114574 GCF_944389695.1 Candidatus Parakkermansia intestinigallinarum | reverse complement strand
TCGCAGCAGGAGGTCGACTCGGCGGTGCAGGAGTTGTTCGTGCGCCTTGGCTGAGATTTCCGGGTGTTTGTTGTCGGGCATGGATGTCTGGGGAGGTCCGGGGATCGGAGGAAGAGGCGGCGGTCGCCGGGGGAGGACGGAGGCAGGCGGCATATAGCACAGCTGTCTCTTTTAGTCAAGCTTCATGCGCGACGCATGCGCAGTTATCGTCCGGACGCAGAGCACCCCGGCCTGCCCTGGGGCAGAGCCGGGGTGCGGTGGGGGGTGTTCCCGCGCTGCGAATCAGTTGTGCGTTTGGTCTCGCTTGACTTCGGCGTCGGCTCGGGTCATCTGCCCGAGGACGCGGCGGTACTCCATGGGGAAGACCTTGACGAAGTTGGTCAGCGCGTTGTCGAAGTCGGCCAGGATGTCGCGGGCGCGTTGCGAGCCGGTGCAGTTCGCATGCTCTTCGAGCAGGCTGCGCAGGCGCTCGATGTCTTCGGGCTCGGTGACGGGGTCGAGGTCGATGGTGTCGAGGTTGCAGTAGCGGTCGAAGAGGTGTTGCTCGTCCCAGACGTAGGCGTAGCCGCCGCTCATGCCCGCACCGAAGTTGTGGCCGGTGGGGCCGAGCACGACGACGCAGCCGCCGGTCATGTACTCGCAGCAGTGGTCGCCCGCGCCTTCAACGACGGCAGCGGCACCCGAGTTGCGGACGGCGAAACGCTCGCCGACTTGGCCGCGTATGAAGACTTTGCCGCCCGTTGCACCGTAGAGCAACACGTTGCCGGCAATCACGTTCTCGCAGGGGACGTAGGTTGTGCCCGCGAAGGGTGTGATGATGATCTTGCCGCCCGAGAGCCCCTTGCCGACGTAGTCGTTGGCCTGCCCCTGCAGGCGGAGGGTGACGCCGTGCGCGAGGAAGGCGCCGAAGCTCTGGCCGGCGGTGCCCGTCATGTTCAGGCAGATGCTCTCGTCGGGCAGGCCGGCGTGACCGTGCTTTTTGGCGATGAGGTACGAGAGGCGCGTGCCGACGGCGCGGTCGGTGTTGCGGACGGTCAGTTCGAGGCTCACGGCTTTGCCTTCGTCGAGGGCGGGCGCGAGCTGCGGCAGGAGGGCTTCGTCGTAGACGGCGCAGCGGTTGCGGTGGTCGGCTCGCCCGTGGACGTTGAGGGCTTCGGGGCGGATGATGCGCGAGAAGTCGAGGTTTTTCGTCTTCCAGTACGCGAGGGCTTTGTCGACGCGCAGCAGGTCGGCGCGGCCGACGGCTTCATCGATGCTGCGCAGGCCGAGCGCGGCGAGGTATTCGCGGGTTTCGCGGGCGACGAAGCGCAGGAAGGTGATGATGTTCTCCGGCTTGCCGCGGTAGCGCTTGCGCAGCTCGGGGTCTTGCGTGGCGACGCCGACGGGGCAGGTGTTTTTGTTGCAGACGCGAGCCATGATGCAGCCCAGCGCGATCATGAGCGAGGTGGCGAAGCCGTACTCTTCCGCGCCCAGCAGGGTGGCGATGATGACGTCGCGCCCGTTTTTGATGAGTCCGTCGGTCTGCAGGCGGATGTTTTCGCGCAGCCCGTTGAGGACGAGCGTCTGGTGCGTTTCGGCGACGCCGAGTTCCCAAGGCATGCCGGCGTATTTGACGGAGGTGAGGGGCGAGGCGCCCGTGCCGCCGTCGTGGCCGGAGACGAGCACCATGTCCGCTCCGCCTTTGGCGACGCCGGCGGCGACGGTGCCGACGCCGACTTCGGAGACGAGTTTGACGCTGACGCGGGCGTCGGGGTTGGCGTTGCGGAGGTCGAAGATGAGTTGGGCGAGGTCTTCGATGGAGTAGATGTCGTGGTGCGGCGGCGGGGAGATGAGGGTGACGCCCGGGGTGGCGTGGCGCACGCGGGCGATTTCTTCATCGACTTTGCCGCCGGGCAGCTGGCCGCCTTCGCCGGGTTTGGCGCCCTGCGCGACTTTGATTTGCAGTTCGCGGGCGTTGGCGAGGTATTCGGCGGTGACGCCGAAGCGGCCGGAGGCGATTTGCTTGATGGCCGAGCAGGTGCTGTCTCCGTTGGGCAGGGGGGTGTAGCGCGCGGGGTCTTCGCCGCCTTCGCCGCTGTTGCTCATCGAGCCGATGCGGTTCATGGCGATGGCGATGGCTTCATGCGCTTCTTTCGAGAGGGCGCCGAAGCTCATGGCGCCCGAGACAAAGCGCTTCATGATGCTTTCTTCGCTCTCGACTTCATCGAGGGAAATGGCTTTGGTCTCCGCAAAGCCGAAGAGGCCGCGCAGGGTGCAGAGGGTCTCGGTGTTTTCGTTGACCATCTCGGAGAAGACTTTGAATTGCGCGTAGTCTTCGTTGCGCAGGGCTTTCTGGAACTGGCCGATGACTTTCGACGTCCAGATGTGTTTCTCGCCGCCGCGCTTCCATTTGTAGAGGCCGGCGTTTTCGAGTTCGGTTTGCGGCTCGAATTGCAGGGCTTTTTTGCGGTTGAGGCGCTCGACGGATTCGGCCGCGATTTCGCTGAGGCCGATGCCGCCGATGCGCGAGGCGGTGCCGGGGAAGAAGCGCTCGACGATGTCGTCTCCCAGACCGATGGCTTCAAAGATTTGGGCGCCTCGGTACGAGCGGAGGGTCGATATGCCCATCTTCGACATGGTTTTGAGCAGGCCGAAGTCGACGGCTTCCAGATAGTTCTCCATGCCCTTGGTCGCCGAGACGGATTCGCTCAGCTTGCCCTCGCGGGCGAGGTTGACGATGGTGCCCAAGGCCAGCCAGGGGCAGACGGCGGTGGCGCCGTAGCCCAGCAGCAGGGCAAAGTGCATGACTTGCCGCGCTTCGCCCGTTTCTGCGATGACGCCCGTGCCGGTGCGCACGCCCATTTCGCGCAGCTTGGCGTTGACGGCGGCGACGGCCAGCAGGCTCGGGATGGGGGCTTCGTTGCCCGAGAGGGTGCGGTCGGAGAGGATGATGATGCGGTAGCCTTTATGGATGGCTTGTTCGGTTTCGCGCTCGAGTTCGGCGAGGCCTTCCTGCAGGCCGTTTTTCGAGAGCGCCGAGAATCCGGTCGAGAGGGTGATGCAGCGGAAGTCGGGCTCTTTGTTGCTCTTGAGCGCTTCGAGGTCGCTCATGGTGAGGATGGGCCGCGCCAGCTTGATGAGTCGCGCCATCTGCGGGGTCTCGTCGAGGATGTTCGCGGGGTTGCCGATGAAGGTGGTCAGCGACATGACGAGCTGCTCGCGTATCGGGTCGATGGGCGGGTTGGTGACTTGCGCGAACTGCTGCTTGAAGTAGTTGAAGAGCAGCTGCGGCCGCTCGGAGAGGACGGCGAGCGCGGCGTCGTTGCCCATGGCGTAGACGGGGTCGTGCCCGCTGTTGGCCATGGGCATGATGAAGTGCTCGAGTTCGTCTTGCGTGTAGCCGAAGAGGACTTGGCGCGAGAAGATTTGGTTGGGGTTGACTTCGGGCGCGTTGACGCTGTCAAAGAAGCCGTGGATTTTGATGCGGTTCTCTTGGCACCAGCGGCGGTAGGGTCGGCGGCGTGCGACGCGGGTTTTGATTTCGGCGCTGTAGCTGATGTGGCGGCGGGCGAAGTCGATCCAGATGATGTCTCCGGGGGTGAGGCAGCCGCGTTTGATGACGTGGGCGGGGTCGGTGTCGAGCACGCCGGCTTCGCTCGCGAGAATGAACAGTCCGTTGTCGTCGAGTTCGTAGCGAGCGGGTCGCAGGCCGTTGCGGTCGACGATGGCGCCGGCGCCGAGGCCGTTGCTGAAGCAGACGGCGGACGGGCCGTCCCACGGTGCCATGAAGCCGGAGTGGTAGTCGTAGAAGCCGCGCAGGTCTTCGCCGATGAAGTATCGGCTGCCGAAGGCTTGCGGCACGAGCATCATCATGCTGTGCGGCAGGCTGCGCCCGCCGGTGACGAGGAGTTCGAGGGCGTTGTCAAGGCTGGCCGAGTCGCTCTGCCCGGCGGGGATGACGGGCAGGATTTTGGCGATGTCGTCGCCGAAGAGGGGGCTGGCGAGGTTGCTCTCAAGCGCACTCATTTGGTTGAGGTTGCCGCGCAGGGTGTTGACTTCGCCGTTGTGGGCCATGTAGCGGAAGGGGTGCGCGAGCGGCCAGCTCGGGAAGGTGTTGGTGGAGTAGCGCTGGTGCACGATGGCCAGGCAGCTCTTGAAGCGGTCGTCGGCGAGGTCCGCGTAAAAGAGCGGCAGTTGCGGCGCGAGCAGAAGTCCTTTGTAGACGATGGTGCGCGAGGAGAGAGAGGGGATGTAGAAGCGGTCGCCGAGCTTCGGTTGCTCGCGGGCAACACCGTGCTCGATGACGCGGCGCAGGATGTAGAGGCGCCGCTCGAGTTCGTCGCCGCTGAGCTCTTTGTTCTGCGGCGCGATGAAGCATTGCTCGATGAGAGGGGCGCTCTCGCGGGCAAGGCGGCCGATTTTGCTCTCGTCGACGGGCACTTCTCGCCAGCCGAGAAAGTCGAAGCCTTCGGCGCTGACGGCTTCTTCAACTTTGGCGCGGCAGACGGCACAGGGGACTTTCTCCTTGGGTAAAAAGAACATGCCGACGGCGTAGTGTCCGGCGGCAGGTAGTTTGAACTTCGTGACGGCTGAGAAGAATTCATGGGGAATCTGCATCAGCATGCCGGCGCCGTCGCCCGTTTCGGGGTCGCAGCCGGTGGCGCCTCGGTGCAGAAGTCTCTCAAGGATGGTGATGCCCTTCTCAATGATGCTGTGGGAGGCGCGACCGAGGGTGTCGACGACCATGCCGACGCCGCAGGCGTCATGCTCTTGAGCGGGATCATACAGGCCCTGAGCCTGAGGATAATATGCACTTGTACTCACTGGCGTTGTCTGGTTATGGGGTTGGCAGGCATCCACAGCATTGCCTGCGGGGGCGAGAGTAGCACAGAGGGGGCCTTTTTGCAATCAAAATTTGAGGGTTAGGGCTCTATCCCCTACTGCTAAACAAGGATTTCGAGGCGTCGCGAGTTTGTGCGCCGTGTTTCGCGCCCGCGTCGGAGTCGGCGCCGGAACGAGGGGTGGCCGAATAGGAGGGACGGCCGGAAAGGAGGGAGAAGTCGGGAAGGGAGGGCAGGGGAAGGAGGGGAGGCCGGAAACAAAGACTCCCCCGCAGGGGCATGCCTGCGGGGGAGTGAAGGGGCTTTGGCGGGAATCCGATGCCCATGCCGCTCTGCTGTTCGCGAGGCGACGGGGCTCGGCGTCCCGTTAGTTCTGCGCGGCTTGTTTGAGCTGCAGGGATTCGTCGCCGAACGAGATGCCGATTTCCTTGGCGGCGGTGACGATCTGGCTCTGGATGTCGACCAGATGCAGGGTTCTGACGGCTTCTTCGATGGGCATGGACACCATGTCGTTGCGGCTCAGCGCGACGGTGTCGCCGAACTTGCCCTCTTCGATGAGGTCGATGGCCTTGGCTCCGCAGCGCACGCCGAGCACGCGGTCGAAGGGAATGGGGTCGCCGCCGCGCTGGATGTGACCGAGCACGCAGTAGCGGGTTTCGATGCCGGTGAGGGTTTCGAGCTTGGTCGAGAGGAAGGCGGCGATGCCGCCGAGGCGTACCTCGCCCTTCGTCTCTTCATCGAGGGTGAGCAGCTTGCCGCCGATGCGGGCGCCTTCGCTGACCACGACGATGATTTCTCGCTGCCCCAGTGCCTTGAGCAGTTCAACCTTGCGCACGATGTCCTCGAGCGTGAACTCGATTTCCGGCAGCAGGATGACGTCGGCACCGCCGGCGATGCCGCCGTAGAGGGCGATCCATCCGGCATGGCGACCCATCACCTCGACGACCATCATGCGCTGGTGTGAGAAGGCGGTGGTGCGCAGGCGATCGAGGTTTTCGCTCACGACGGAGACGGCCGTCCAGAAGCCGAAGGTGTAGTCGGTGGCGCCGAGGTCGTTGTCGATGGTTTTGGGCACGCCGACGATGGGCAGGCCGATGTGGCGCAGCTCCAGACCGATGGTTTGGGAGCCGTCGCCGCCCACGACGATGAGCGCTTTGAGGTCGAGCCTCTCGACGGTTTCTTTGCTGCGGCGCAGAACGTCGTCTGCAATCTGCAGGCGGCCGCCCACACCGCTTTTGACCGTGAAGTTGCCTTTGTTGACCGTGCCCAGAATGGTGCCGCCGGTTGAGCGGATGTTGTGGCAGTTCTGGGGGGTGAGGATGCGATAGCGTTCGTTTTCGGGGGTGGAGAGCAGACCCTCAAAGCCATCGTAGAAGCCGTAGACGGTCCAGCCGCGGGCAGAGGCGGCGGCAACGGCGCCTTCAATCACTGCGTTGAGCCCGGGGCAGTCGCCGCCGGCGTTGAGAATACCGATGTTCATGAGTTATCTGGTGGGGGTGTGGGTGGATGTGGAGGTGGTATTGTTGCTCGGCATGAGGATGAACTCCTCCCTCTTCGAGGTGTCACTGGTGAGCTGCCAATTGCGCCATTCCTGCCAACCGTCGCGCATGAAGTTGTTGGCAAGGGCGTAGCGCTGCTGCGGAGAGGGCATGCCCAGAATGACGATAAGCAGTCGCTGGGCGTAGGTCGAATCTCTGCCCGTCAAGGGGTTGGGCAGTTTGATCGAGGCGCGTCGCGCCGTGGCCAGCAGGCAGCAGCCGGCACTCTGCGAGCGCGCGGCCTTGATGCCGTCCACCGCTTCGCCCGATGAGAGCATGCGGTTGGTGTTGATGACGTTGCGCTGCTTGGTCGCGCCGTCGGGCATGTAGATGCTCACCTGGGCGCTGCGCTGCGAGCAGATGGTGCGCAGGGTCGTGTTGTCGATGGCGTACATGGAGAGGACGGCCATGTCCCTCGCCGTCGACTGCGAGATGGTGGCGCCGCTGGGGCCCTTGAACACGGTTGAATCCATCTTCAGCGAGCCGCGTGCCAAGCGGTTCATCTGTGTAGTGAAGGCGCCGATGGGATCGCTCGGGCTGATGACGGAGCCGCAGGCGTATGCCAAGGTGATGGCCGCGCTGCTGTCGTCCCAGAGCAGCGCGGAGTAGAGCGCGTCTCTCAGGGTGAGCCGAGCCCCGGGCACCAGACCGAGCAGGTTGGTGTTGGGGTGCTCAAGCACTTGCATCGGGGCGGTGATGAGCGTGTCGAGACTCACATTCTGCTGCGAGACCCAGTCGAGCACGACGGCAGCGGTGACGACGTTGGCCAGCATGCCGATCGGGCGGCGCTCATTGGCGTTGGACGAGTACAGGATGCGCCCCGTCGAGACTTCGAGGGCTAGGTAACTCGGCTGTGGCGCCTGAGGCGGAGCCTGGCCGACCGTACCGGCGCAGGAGCTGAACAGCAGCCCGGCAAGCCCGAGAACGGCGGCTTTGATGCGGAGGGGGGTCATGATGCCGATTTGCTGCTCTTGCGCGTCGTTTTCGCGGTGGGACGGCTGCCGTTCAGCGCACCGGGCTCACGGTCGCCGAAGATGATGCCCAAGTCGCGAGCCGTTTGCACAATCTGGCTGTCCGGCTGCACGAGACGCGGCTTCCTGACGGCTTCGTCGATGGTGACGGTGCCCACGTTGAGTCCCTCCAGAACAATGGAGGTGCCGAATTTTTTCTCTTCGATGAGCCGCACGGCTTCGACGCCGAAGCGGATGCCGAGGATGCGATCGAAGGCGCAGGGCGAGCCGCCGCGCTGGGTGTGCCCGAGCACGCAGTATCGCGTCTCGATACCGGTGAGCTCTTCAAGCTCGCGTGCGAGGCGGTTGCCGATGCCGCCGAGGCGCTCATCGCCGTTCTCGGTGTTGCGGACGGTGACGAGCTGGCCGTTGATGCGCGCGCCTTCGGCGACGACGACGATGATTTCGCGCTGTCCGTTCGCCTTGCGGGTCTTGATGCAGTCCACGACCTTGTTGAGGTCAAACTCAATTTCGGGGATGAGCACGACGTCGGCAGCGGACGAGATGCCGCTGTGCAGCGCGATCCACCCCGAGAGGTTGCCCATCACCTCGATGACCATCATGCGCTGGTGCGAGTTGGCCGTCGTGCGGATGCGGTCGATGGATTCGGTGACGACGGAGACGGCGCTCTGGAAGCCGAAGGTGTAGTCCGAGGCGATGCAGAGGTCGTTGTTGATGGTCTTGGGAATGCTGATGACCGGCAGCCCTTCTTCCGAGAGCAGTTGCGCCGTCTTGGCCGAGCCGTCACCACCGATGACGACCAGAGCCTGAAGCCCCAGAGCGGTGATGGTCTTTTTGGCCTTCGCCATGACGTCTTTATCAATGGAGGCGCGCCCGACCTTGTTCGTGCGGACGTTGAAGTTGCCGGTGTTCGTCGTGCCGAGGATGGTGCCGCCGACCGAGCGAATCTTGTGCGTCTTGATCGGGGTGAGAATCTCATAGCGGCGCCCGCCCGCAACCGGGAGCAGACCTTCGAAGCCGTCGTGGAAACCGATCACGCGCCAGCCCCGCCGGTAGGCTGAAGTGACGAAACCTTCAATGACTGCGTTGATGCCGGGACAATCGCCGCCGGAGTTGAGGATGCCGATAATCATGGATGTGACGTGTGTGTGGAAGAAGGGTGAAGGTGTTTATTTGCAGGGCTTGGCCGCCGGAATGGCTCCGAAGTAGTGGGCGCAGTTCCAAAGGGCGCGGGGGTGGTGGAAGAAGGATTTCCACATGCTGCCCTTGAGGCCGTTGGCCGGGGAGCCGTCGCGCTCGCAGTAGCCGTACCATTCGCCGTGCTCGTGGTCTTGAAGGTGCTCAAAGGCCCAGTCGTGCACGCGCTGATGCCACTGCGCGTATTTCTCATCACCTGTCATGACGTAGGCGAGGCAGGTGCCGATGAGGGCTTCGTCGTGCGGCCACCAGAACTTCATGTTGTGCCAGTACTCCTGCACGGGGCCGCCGAAGACGTCCGTGTAATAGAGCAGCCCGCCGAACTTCGGATCCCAGCCGCGGGCGAGCGACCAGTCGATCATCTTGCAACCCGTCTCGATGAGGGCGGGATCGTTGCCGCGCAGCCGAGCTTCCTCGAGGATGAACCAGCCGCCCTCGATGGCGTGGCCGGGGTTCTGCGTGCGCTCGTCAAAGTGGTCGATGATGGAGCCGTCGGGGGCGACGTTCTCGAGCACGGCCTTGATGTCCTCCTTCATGAAGAGGCGGCGCAGGTCGTCGATGCAGCGGTCGATCCATGCCGTGTAGGTGCCGTCGGCGTCGCCGAGGTATTTGCGCATCTCTTGGCAGGTCACCAGCATGATCATGCGGCAGCCCAGATTTTCGGAGGGGCGCAGACCCGTCGTCTTGGGCTGCATCTTGCCCGGCGTAAAGAAGATGTCGGCAAAGATGTCAAACCAATGGCGGGCGCGCTCGGCGCTGCGGGGATTGCCCGTCGCGCCGTAGTGAGCCGCGCAGGCGATGGCGGCGAAGCATTCGCTGTAGGCGTAGCGGCGCTTGCGTATCGGGGTGCCTTCTGCCGTGACGTGGAAGTACATGCGGCCGTCAGCGGGGTCGACGCATTTTTCTTCGAGGAAGCGGATGGCGCTTTCGGCGTATTCGAGCCACTGCGGGCGCTTCTCGATGCTGTTGTGGCAGGTGAGGAGCATCCACGCCATGCGGCCCTGCGCCCAGACGTTCTTGTCGCTGTCCACCAGCGTGCCGTCGGCGTCAAAACAGTGGTAGAGGCCGCCGTTGACCGTGTCGACCGCACGGGGAAACCAGAAGGGCTCGACCTCGTTGAGTAACTTGTCGCGGTAGAATTGCCCGAGTGCTTGCGTGTCCATGATGGCTCGTGTGTTGGCGGGGTTCGTCGCGCTCGTTACTTGTTGATGGCCCAGTCAAAGAAACCGATGGCGCTCAGTTCGTCGCGCAGCTGTTTCAGCGTTGCCTGATCGGGGGTGCCCATGGGCAGGCGAGCCGGGCCGAGGTCGACGCCCCACCAGCCCATGATGGCCTTGCAGCAGCCCATGTAGCCCTTGGAGGCGATGATGTTGATCATCTTGACGGAGAGCTGCTGGAGGCGGCGAGCCTCGGCGATGTCCCCCGCCTCAAAGGCGCGGATGATGTCCTGATAAAGCTTGGGCGCGTAGTTGAAGGAGGAGCCGACGCCGCCCTTGGCTCCGGTGGCCAGAGCCCCGAGGAACCACTCGTCAACACCCCACGGGCAGTCGTACTTGCCGCCTTCGTAGTTGAGCGCCTCGATGTAGAGGGCGAGGTCGGGGTTGGTGAACTTGAGCCCGCAGAAGTTCGGGATCTTCTTTGCCGCGGCCTCCATGAACTTGCAGGGGTTGAAGGACACGTGGGTGAGCGCAGGGATGTCGTAGAAGTAATAGGGCAGATCCGGGGCGCCCGAGGCCTCAAAGGCGCAGCAGTCGACCAGCGCGTCGAGGCTGCCCGGCTTGAAGTAGCAGGGGGAGTTGCTGGCCGTGGCGGCCGCGCCGCACTTGACGGCGTACTCCGCCAGCTCGCGCCCGTCATAGACGCTGTTGCCGCCGGTGTGGACGACGAAGCGGATGCCGTGCTTGGCTCCGGCTTCGCCCCAAGCGGCCATGTTTTCCTTGCGTTCCGCCAGCTGCATGTGGGCGGATTCGCCCGTCGAACCGGTGATGAAGGCGAGCTTGATGCCCTGAGAGGCCAGGAAGGCGGCCTGTGCATCGACAGCGTCGGGATTGCACGAGCCATCCGCCTTCATGGGGGTGTGGGTGGCCGCAACGAGACCGTGAAGTTTCAGTGAGGTGTCCATAGTGTTGCAAAAAATGTGCGGGCACAGATGCCCTATCGGCATCATAATGCAGCAAGAGCCTGTTATCAAGCTCTTTTTCGCCTGTTCGGCAGAATTTCCGAGCGGGCGGAGCAGCGGCGCGGCCTTTCCGCTCCCTTCGCTGCATGCGCTTCTTTTCTCGGGTGCGCGGCGGGCGTTTTTTTATTGCAGCGGGGCGTTTTCTGTGCTAGAGTGCCGCGAGTAAGACATTATTCGTATATGACAGATCACACGATCAGAGGCAGAAAGGTTTTTGAGGACGAGATTGAGGCGCTCAAGGTGATTGCCGCCCGTCTCGACGACAGTTTCACCCGGGCCGTGGAGGCGCTGCGCCTGGCCATTGACGGTGGTCACAAGATTATCATTGTGGGTGTGGGCAAGAGTGGTCTCGTCGGTGAGAAGATTGCCGCGACCCTGACGTCGACGGGCGCTCCCTCCATCGTTCTCGATTCCATGAATGCGCTGCACGGCGACCTCGGTATCGTGCAGGACGGTGACGCCTGTATTGCGATGTCGTTTTCGGGCGAGACGGCGGAGCTGCTCACGCTCATGCCCTTCCTCAAGCGCTACGATATGACGATTATCGGCATGACGGGCAAGCCGGGCTCGACGCTCGGCCAGCTCTCTGATGTCGTGCTGGATACGGCGGTTTCTCACGAGGCCTGCCCGCTGAATCTCGCCCCGACGTCTTCGTCGACGGCGATGCTGGTGATGGGCGATGCTCTTGCCATGGCGCTGCTGGAGGCGCGCCACTTCACCAAGGAGGATTTCGCCCGCAGCCACCCCGGCGGTTCGCTCGGCCGCGCTCTTCTGACTCGCATCAGCGACATTATGCGCCGCGAGTTCGCCAAGTTGCCCGAGACGGCTACGGTGGCGGAGTGCATCATCGCCATGACGGCGGCGCGCGCCGGTGCCTGCGTGCTGACGCATGAGGACGGCACGCTCGCCGGCGTCTTCACGCACGGTGACTTTGCCCGCGCCTACCAGCAGGATGAGTTCTGCGGCAAGAAGCCCGTGGCTGCTCTCATGACGAAGAATCCCGTCTACGTCGAGGCCGACAAGCTGGCCATCACCGCCGTCAAGACGCTGCGCGACCGCCGCATTGATGATCTCGTCGTGCTCGATGCACAGCGCGTTCCCGTCGGCCTGATCGATACGCAGGATCTGGTGCGCCTCAAACTCATCTGACGGCTGCGCGGCCGCCTCGCGCCGCTCCGAATGCCTGCCCCTTGAATGCAAAAAATTGATTCAAGGCACATTTTAGGCTTGCATTCCGTGCGGAAAAGGTGCATCATACGCCCCGCTTTACTGAATAAGCCCGATATCTTACATCAATCACAGTTATGAGAAAGTACGAAGCACTGATCGTCCTGAATATGAAGGGATCTGCCACGCTTGACGAGCTGACCGCCGCGATGACGGAGAAGCTTGAGTCCGTTGGCGCCAAGGTTACCGAGACCAAGAACCTGGGTCGCCGTGAGTTCGCTTATGAGTCCGACCACCAGAAGTTCGGTCAGTACATGAGCTTCTCCTTCGAGGCTGAGCCCTCCGTCCCGCGTGCTGCTCGCGAGGCTCTGTCCATCGACGATCGCGTCCACTACCAGTACTACCGCGTCAAGTAAGGGCTCGCTTCAGTATCTGCACCTTTCACAGGAGCTTTCCGTTTCGGGAGGCTCCTGATTTTTTTGTGTGTGGGCGCCACGGCGGGCTCGATCGCGATTTCGGCTCGGCGTGCAGCCGTCCTGCAAGCCGGCGTGCGGCCGTCCTGCAAGCGGCGATGAGCCCCGGGGCGGGGCGCGGCCTCAGCAGAGGGCGGAACAGAGCTCGCGGAGCTGAGCGAGGCCCCGCGCCGGGCGCAGCCATTCGGGGCGAGAGAGGGAAGCGGCTTCAATCGCGCGTCGCCACGCGACGGGCAGGGCACGCAGACCGAAGCGCGCACCGAGCAGGGCTCCCGCAATGGCGGCGTTGGTATCCGTGTCGCCGCCTCGGGCGACGAGACGGCAGAGCGCGGGGGCGACGGCTTCGGCGTCCGGGGTCGTCAGCAGCAGCCTGAAGGCTGACTGAAAGGCGATTTCGACCCAGCCGGCATGGTCCTCATAGTCCGGCTCGCCCATGCGGGCGGCGGCGAGGCGCAGCTCGAGTTCGCGGTCGCCGAGGCGGCGGGAGCGCGCGACGGCCGCCGCGATGATGTTTTCGGTTGCCTCTCCCTGCATGGCGAGGCGCAGCGCTTCGACAAAGATGATGTTGGCGCAGGCACAGCGGGGGTGCACATGCGTGAGCGCGGCATCCTGCGCGGCGGCCTTCTGCCAGTCGAGCTCCGGATGCAGCAGGGAAAAGGCAGCGATCGGGGCAACGCGCATCAGCGCCCCGTTGGCCTGAGACTGAGGCTGCGCCTGCCCGCAGAGCGCGGATGCCGTGGTGAGGCCGACGGAGGGCGGATCCGTCGCGAGCCAGCGGCGGTAGGCGGCCAAGGCATCGGCGGCGTTGTAGGTCTTGCAGCGGCAGAGCGAATCGAGCAGGCAGAGAGCCATCTCGCTGTCGTCCGTGACATCTCCCGGAGCGACGTGGGCGGTTGTGCCCCAGCCCTGCTGCATGCCGGGCACAGCGTCGGGGAAGAGCCGCCGCAGGATCTCGGCGGATTTGAACTCGACGGGAGCCCCCAAGGCGTCGCCGCACATCAGCCCCGTAAGGCAGCCCATGATTTTGTCCCTGAGCGCCTCCGCCTTGTGCTCGCCGCTTGCGTCCTCCGCCTTGCCGCCTCCGCCGCAGGCCCCGATCGGATGGTCATGCACAAGCGGGAAATCGTGCGCCAGCGGGTAGTCGGGCACATGAATGAGCTCGACGCCGTATAGCTCGGCAATGGCCGGCGCTTCGGAGGCCGCGTAGTTCTCGCCGTAGTAGATGGTGCGCACGCCATGCGCGCACAGAGCCTGCATGCACGAGGTGCAGGGCATGGTGGTGCAGGCCACGATGCGGGCCTCTCCGCGCTTGAAGAGACTGCACAGGTTGATTTCGGCGTGCATCATGAACTTCTGGCGCTCGTCTCGCGAGGCCCAGAAGCCCTCGGGTGCCGTAAAGCCGGGAAAGAGCCCGTTGTAGGCCGTGCCGATCACGCGGTTGTCTTTGTCGAGAGCGGCGGCGCCCACCTTGCGGTAGGGGTCTTCGGAGCGCAGCGCAGCCACGTGCGCCAAGGCCATCACGTACTCGGGGATGGAAAGTCGGCTCATGGCTTTACTATAGCAGAAAGATGCTGTCAGACAAGGATGAAATAAAGCTCGACACTTGGTGCCGATTCTGCTATACAGCGATGAAATGGGCAAGTTCGTCAATCCTCTGGCCTTTGTGGCGGTGCTTTGCTTCGTCCTCTATCGCTTCGCGGGCATGGCGGTGGACGAGGAGGTGAGTGGTCGCACCGATGCGCTGCTGCTCACGGTTTGCGTGACTCTGTGTTTTGTTTATTTCACGCTGGCGCTGGCTCGCGCGATCGCGCATCGCGGCGGGGCGTCCGGTGCCGTGTGGGGCACGCTTTATCTGCTGACGGCCGCTCTGCTCTTTGTCGGCAGCGGGCGGGGCGCATCAAACGAGGAGCTTTCCGCCGCTTACCGCAGCCATTACGAGGCGTGGAAGAAGGGCGGCGACCCCTGTGCGCCTGATGAAAACGGTGAGTCTCTGCTCACGCTGGCGGCGAGCCTCGGCAAGATTGACCTGCTGGAGCGCTTGTTGAATGCGGAGGCGGAGATCCCGGTGGAGATGAAGCGCAAGGCGGCTCTGCTCGCAGCGGAAAATCGCCGCAGCAAGAGTTTGGAGTTGTTGCTGCGCTCGGGCGTCGGCGTCAACGACGCAGTGGAGGGCAGCACACTGCTCTGTGCGGCGGCTCTGTCCGGTCATGCCGACATCGTCGAGCAGTTGCTCAAGGCCGGCGCTGATCCCAACCTGGCCGATGCCGATCAATCCACGGCGCTGATTCATGCCGTCATCGCCGATGACCCGATCTGCGTGCGCCTCCTGATGGAAGCCGGCGCCGACCCGACCCACCGCAACAACGACGGACGCGATGCGGCCGGTTACTCCGTCAACTCTCAAATCGACCAACTGCTCAACACCGCCAAGACACCATGAAACGCTTGCTTTTGACCCTTTGCCTCAGCTCCGTCACCGGTGCCGTCTGCCTCGCCGAGGACTTTGTGCTGACGGACTCGACCGTCCTGCCCTCCGCCGAGGTGATCCGCAGCGGCATTGACTTTGTGCAGGTTCGCTTCGACGGCGGCATGCGCAAGGTCAAGGCCGAGCTGCTTCCGCCGGAACTTCAGGAGCGCTTCGAGATGCGCCCCGAAGACGTCAAGGCCCGCCGCGATGCCATCAAGCGGGCCGAAGATGAGCGCCGCGCCCGGCAGCAGGAGAAGGAAGATCAAATCCGCCGCAGCCTTCAGGATGCCGGGCTGCACCCGCGCTACATGACGGGTGCGGACGTGCTGGGGCTTTCCGGCCCGCTCCTGTCGCTCGATGCCCGCGTCGCCGAATATCTCGCCTCGCTCTGGAACAAGCGGGAGGCGGAGCGCCTCGGCCTCGACAATGAGGCGGAGCGCTTCGCGGCGTCCGTCAAAACCTCTCAGCCCTTCTATGAGGACGCCCGCAAGGATTATCTGGAGCGCGAGCGCACGGAAAAAGCCTTCCGCGACAAAATCGAGTCTCTCGAAAGGCAGCTCGACGACGCCAAGGCCGACAACAAACGCCTGCAGCAGGAGATCGCCGACCTGCGCAAGCAAGTCGAGAAGGCCGAGAACAACAGCGGCAACACGACCGTGGTGGTGCCGCCTTCCCGGCCGTCCATCGTGGTGCCGCCCTATTACTACGGCCCGTCCATCGGCCCCGCCCCCATCGTGAGACCCCGCCCGATCGTGCGCCCGAGACCCGTCGTGCGCCCGAGACCCGTCGTGCGCCCTCGTTCGGGCGGCTCTTCGGGGC
This sequence comes from Candidatus Parakkermansia intestinigallinarum, assembly GCF_944389695.1. NCBI lineage: Bacteria > Pseudomonadati > Verrucomicrobiota > Verrucomicrobiia > Verrucomicrobiales > Akkermansiaceae > Candidatus Parakkermansia > Candidatus Parakkermansia intestinigallinarum. Next base: position 98,943 of record NZ_CALXNG010000006.1, on the reverse strand, counting down.
TGCGCCCGAAGGGAGAGCTGCCCGCCTCCAACAACCCTTCGAATAATCCGCACACCATCCGAAACTGATCGCTGAAGCAAGCCTCGGCGCCCGTCCGGCGCCGAGGCTTCTCGCGTGCGGCTCCGGCGCGCTCGCCCGCTGCGGGGAGGTGCCGGAGCCGGATGGCGGCGGCGATTTTTATGACTGCGCCTTCTTCTTCACCGTATCGAAGCGGCGATCAAAGAGCAGAGCCGCGTTGAAAACGACCAGCACCGAGCCGGCATTGTGCACGAGTGCTCCCGTGATGGGGTTGAGCAGCCCCATGAGGCTCATGGTCACGGCGATGATGTTGATGGTGAGGGAGAGGGCGATGTTGAAGCGAATCGTGTTGATGGTGGCGCGGCCCAACCTCATGAGGTAGGGCAGGCGGGCGAGATCGTTCTGCATCAGCGCAACGTCGGCCGCCTCGGTCGCGATGTCGCTGCCGGGCTTGCTCATGGCGATGCCGACCTGCGCCGTTTTGAGAGCCGGTGCGTCGTTGATGCCGTCGCCGACCATGGCGACGCGGTGCCCTTGTTTCTGCAGCGACTCGATGAGGGCCGCTTTGTCGCCGGGGAGCAGGGAGGCGTGCACGCTGTCGATGCCCACGTCGGCAGCCAGACGGCGCGCCGCCGTCTCGTGGTCGCCGGTGAGCATGATGCGCTTTTGCGTCAGCTCCGCCAGCACGTCCCGCGTTTCAGCCCGCGCGTTGTCGCAGAGAGCCAACAGCCCTTCGAGGCGCCCGTCGCTGCCCAGCAGAACGGTTGCCATGCCTCGGCGGCGCAGCTCATCGAGTTTGGCGCGCTGTTCGTCGCTCAGAGCGACGCCGTTTTCGATCAGAGCCGCTTCGCTGCCGCAGAGCCAGCGCCGCCCCGAGATCTCCGCTTCAACGCCGCGTCCGGCCGTGGCGCGGAAATGCTCGGCGGCGGGAAGCTTGCCGCTGCCCGAAGCGGCGCGCACAATGGCCTGTGCCAGCGGGTGCTCGCTGCCGGTCTCCAGAGCTGCTGCCGTGCGCAGCAGCTCGTCGCGGCTCAGGGATCCCGTGCTGATGACTTCTGCCGTTTCAGGGCGTCCGCAGGTCAGGGTTCCGGTTTTGTCGAAGGCGATCGTATCGACGCGGCCGAGTACTTCCAGCGCTTCGCCTGATTTGATGATGACGCCGTGGCGCGTCGCCTGCCCGATGGCTGCTGCGATGCTCGTCGGCGTGGCCAGCACCAGCGAACAGGGGCAGAAGACCACGAGAACCGTGACGGCGCGCAGCAGTGCCTCATCGTAGCCGTAGCCGTTGAATCGCAGCGCGATGAATCCGGCGAGGGCCAGCAGCATGGCGAAGGGAATCAGCCATTGAGCCCAGCGGTCGGCTTCGCGCTGAATCGGCGCCTGCTTCTCGCCCGCTTCCTGCACGAGGCGAATGAGGCGCTTGAGCGATGAGTCCGAGGCGTCGCGCGTCACCTCGATTTCCAGACAGCCCGCGCCGTTGATGCAGCCGGCGAAGACGGTGTCGTTGACGCCCTTGTCCAAGGGCATCGGTTCGCCCGTCAGAATGGACTGGTCGACCGTGCTTTCGCCTTTCCGAATCACGCCGTCTGCCGGGATGCATTCTCCCGGGCGAACGCGCAGGCGATCCCCGCAGCGCAGGGAGTCCGTCGGCACCAGCTCCTCATCGTCTGCCGCCGCGCTCGGCGCTGCGCTTCGTTCGGCGCGAGCCCTGCGGGCAGCGGCGGCATCATCGGCGAGCGTCGGCACGGAGCAGCAGCTGCCGGACGCCGCAGGCTCTTGTGCAGAGGCTTGAGCGGTGTCTCGAGCAGGGCGGGCATCCGCGGCGCCTCTCCGCTCCTTGCTCCCGCAGCAGCAGCAAGCGCGTTTCGCCTCTGCGGTGCGCAGGCGCCGTGCGAGATCCGGGCTCAGCGCGAGCAGTTCCCGCAAGCCGCGACGGGCTCGCGACAAGGTGCCGCGCTCCAACATCTCGCCGATCGCCATGATGAGGGCAATTTCGCCCGCGGCAAAGTATTGCCCGATGGTCAGCGAAGCGACCATGCCCAGCGAGGTGAGCACCGCCGCGTTCAAGCGGCGCCGCAGAAAGATGACCTCGCTCGCTTTGATGAGAATCGGGACGCCGTTGAGCAGCACGCTGCCCCAAGCCAGAGGAATCAGAGCTTCCGGGCCTCCCAGACTGCCCCACAGACTCAGCCCGAGACAGAGGGCGGAGAGCCCGATGACTTTCCAGCCGTCGAGCCTGTGTTTCCATGTTTGAATTGATTTTAATAGTTGCATAGATGTTTGATTGTTGAGCTTAAAAGTGTCGTTGGTGCAGGGATGGCGGGCGATGATTACTCGTAGATGTGCTCGAGCCCCATGTCGAGAATCTTCAATACATGGTCATCGGCGAGCGAGTAGTAGACGTTTTTGCCGTCGCGCCGCGTGCGGACGAGGTGGCTTTGGCGAAGAATCTTGAGCTGGTGAGAGACGGCTGCCGTGCTCATGTTGAGCATCTCGGCGACGTGGGAGACGCAGAGCTCACCCTGGTGCAGAGCCCAGAGGACTTTGAGGCGGGAGCTGTCGCCGAAGACCTTGAAGAAATCCGCCAGATCGCAGATATCTTCATCGGGCGGAAGCTGCTCGGCCATCTCGGGAGAAAAGCTGTGACACATATTTGAACGGTTGCTTGAATGTTTAATACACCCTGCCGCCCCTCATGGCAAGACCAAAGTGAAAAAAAGGCGCATTTTTTCACTTCCGAGGGCAGGGAGGGAGAAAGGTGAGGCCTGAAAGAGCGGGTTGTGCCCCCCTTGCCGCAGCTTCGGCGGCTCCCTTGACCGACCTCGACCCGACCTCGGCCAGCAGCTCGGCCCGAGCAGGCGCTCGAGCCTTTGTCCGAGCATTGCCCGAGACTTTGCCCGAATAGGCGCTCGAGCCTTTGCCCCGAGCATTGTCCGAGCATTGTCCGAGCATTGTCCGAGCATTGTCCCGAGCCTTTGTCCGAGTCTTTGTCCGAGTCTTTGTCCGAGTCTTTGTCCGAGTCTTTGTCCGAGTATGCGCCCGAGTATGCGCCCGAGCCTTTGTCCGCCCCTCTTGCCGTCGCCTTGGGTTTTACCCTTCTCGGCAGGCGGAATAGGAGGATATTCGGATGATTTTGCTTGCCTTGAACCCGAAACATGCTATTATTCACGCGGATGGGCTCGGACGGCAGCCCCGGAAAACGGACAAGAGACATGAGTATGTTCAAGTATATCGACAAGTTTCTGCTGGTGGCACTGGCGTTCTTCTGCCTGTTTGCATCGGTTTCGTCGGCGCAGGTCACGGCGGAGCCTCGTGCGGTTCGCGGCGGCATTGTGACGGTGCGGATCAACGATATTCCGGAGACGGATCTTGCGAAGGTCAACGGAGAATACAACGTGGACGCCTCTCTCGGAACAATCAAGCTGCCCTACCTCGAAAAGCCGCTCTATGTGGCCGGCAAGACGGCGCGACAGGTCGAGGATTTGATTCGCTCCGAGTACGTGAAACAGCAGATTTACAAGCGCCCCATCGTGCAGGCGACGGTCGTCAACTCCGAGGAGCTCAAGGAGGCGATGGTGCGCTACGTGACGGTGTCGGGCTACGTGCTGAACAAGAAAAACGTTCGGTACCGAGAGGGGATGACGCTGCTGGAGGCGATTCTCGAGTGCGGCGATATCACGGATTACGGCTCGCGCAACATTCAGGTGACGAGGCGCAACGTGACGCGCACTTACGACTACTTCAGCGCGAAGGACAGAAACCTGAAGCTCATGCCCGACGATCAGATCTTCGTTCAGAAGCGCGGCGCCTTTGAAGGACGTCCCGGGTCCGTCGGGCGCTGAGCGCTTTCGTTCATTTGAGTCCGATACCTCGGCCGCGGCGTCGGGGTCTGCTCTACGGGATCGCGATATGGATAGGCGGGCCTTGCTGCTGAGTGTCGGCTACGGTCAGGGGCATCACGCCGCTGCGCGGGCTCTCGCGGAACGTCTCGCCGAGCTGGGTTGGCAGACGCGCACGGCGGATGTCTGCGAGCTGGCGCATCCCCGCCTCTTCAGACTCACCCAGCGCTTTTACCATTTCTGCGTCCGCCGCGCCCCTTGGCTCTGGGGTATCACCTACGCTCAGACGGATACGGCAGACTGGAGTCGGCAGGTGACCCGGCCGATCATCCGCGACTGCACGCGTCAGCTGCGGGATCTGCTGCAGAGCTATCGCCCGCAGATCGTCTTTTGCACCTACCCGCTCTTCGCCTACATGCTCGACTATCTGGCCGAGCGCGAGGGCATGCGCGTCCCCTACGCCCTCGTGGTGACGGATGCGATCGAGATCAGCCGGCCGTGGATGCTCTCCAAGGCGCCTCTCGTGTGCGTCCCGGACGAGTATTCGGCTCACGACGCCGTCGAGCGCTACGCCCTGCCGCAGCATCTTGTCTACGCCACGGGCTTCCCCGTGCGCCGCGATTTTGCGCGCTGCGGCGGCGGGCAGGACGCCCCCGATGAGTCAAATTTGCACATCCTCTACGGCGCCTTTTGCAGCATCAGGAGGTGCCGGGATGAGATCGGTGCCCTGCTGCGCCGCTTCCCCCGCTGCCGACTGACGGTGCTGGCAGGCGAGAGACTCAGGCGCCTGACGGCGGTCTTGAATCAAGCGGGCATCACTGCGGAAGCATCGGGGCGCTTGGTGTTGATGGACGGCACGAAGCGCATGCACGAGCTGTTTGCCCAAGCTCATCTCTATGTGGGCAAGGCGGGGGCGGCAACGGTGTTTGAAGCCTATGCGGCCGAGTTGCCCGTCATCGTCAATTATTCCCTGCCCGGGCAGGAGCAGGGCAACCTCGAGCTGCTGCGCCGCGACGCTTGCGGTCTCTATGCGGAAGGCCCCTCCGATTTGCTGCGCGCCGTCGAACACCTGCTGGAGAATCGGGCCTTGAACTGGCGCCGGATACGGGCTCGCATGCGCGGGCTCAGACGCGCGGAAGGTGCGCCTGCCATCGTCGATCTCGCTCTGAAGCGCTTTGTCTCATGAATGCCTCTTCCGTTCTTCTGGTCGACAACTCCAACACGCGCACGAAATTCATGCTCAGTGTTGACGGCTGCCTGCAGCCGAGTCAGCGCGTGTTGCCGACCGCCTCGATTTCTCCGCCTGCCGTCAGGCGTCTGTTGCACGGCTGGCATTTTGAGAGAGCCGTCATCTGTTCGGTGGTGCCGACGAAGGCCGAGGTGCTGGCACAGAGTGTTGGCGTGCCGGTCTGCCGATTGACGCGAACGGCTCGTCTCAACATCGAGCTGGATTACCCCGGCGTGGCGACTCTCGGCGCGGATCGCATTGCAAACGCCATGGCGGCAGCCGGCTGCCCGCTGCCCTGCGTAGCCGTCGATTTGGGCACGGCCGTGACCTTTGACGTGGTGGTGGAGGGGCCGAACCAACCCCGCTTCATCGGCGGCGTGATCGCTCCCGGCCTCTCGTCGATGACGCAGTATCTGGCGCGCAACACGGCTCAGCTGCCGGCCATCGAGCCCGAGGAGCCCGAGCGCGTCATCGGGCGCAACACCGCCGAAGCGCTGCATGCCGGTACCGTGCTGGGCTACCGCGGTCTGATTCGCGAAATTCTGGCAGGCATCAGCGCCGAGCTGGGCTGCCAACCCTATGTGATTGCGACCGGAGGCGATGCTCCCCTGCTTGCGTCTCAACTGCCGGAGATCACCGAGCTGGATCCGCTGCTGACCTTCCGCGGCATCGCGCTGGCCGGCCGACTCAACCCCTGAGCCCCGCTGCGGCCTCCGCCCGGAGCTTCCGCGAGGGACGGGGCGGGGCTTGCTCGGCCTCTGTGTGTTGCAGTCGCCCGGCGCCCCGCGCCCACCCTAGAGCAAACTCGAAAAAATGAGCTTTCTTCAAATTTGGTGTTGCAAGCCGTTGCGAGCTGAGGTAGAATGGGGGCACTTCAAAACTCAGTCATAAATCTTATGTCCGATAACATCGAATCCCAGGTTAAAGACATCATCGTCGAGCAGCTCGGCGTTGAACCCCAGAAGGTCACCCTCGAGGCTAAGTTCATCGAAGATCTTGGCGCTGACTCTCTCGACATTGTCGAGCTCATCATGGCTTTCGAGGAGAAGTTCTCCATCGAGGTGCCCGAGGACGCCGCTGAGGGTCTCAAGTCCGTTCAGGACGTGATTGACTTCATCAACAAGAGCAAGGCCTGATAGGCTGAGAGCTTTTCAAGAGGCGGCTTCCATCTCAGGGTGGAGCCGCCTTTATTGTTCTCGCGCCGGTACCGCCGTGGAGCATCATCGCATCGCCTATGCCATGCAGGAGTCTCGCATCCTGTATGTGCCGGATCGCCGGATCGACAGCTTCGGCGATTCCCGATTCCGCTTTGCTCTGGTTTCGGAGCTGATGGACAGCGTGGGCTGCTGCCGCGTGAGAACCGGATGGGTGGAGGCTCACCGCCCTCGCATTCTGCGCCCGCCGAATCTCAGGGAGATTGAGATGGAGGGCTTCAGCCCGGAGGTTGCCGGTTTTTTTCGCTGGATGCAGGAGCAGGGCGCTCGCCTGCAACCGCTAATCAATTACGGGTTTCAGTTCTCCCGCTCCTCGGTCGAGGACGAGCTGATTCATGAGGACATTCGCGAGGTGGAGGAGCGGGTCGTGGCCGATGCCCGCCGTTCCGGAGATCCCTTTCGCGCCGTGATTCACGGCGTGGATGACGATTGGGAGCTTTCCTTGCTCAAGTTTATGGTTGAGATGATACAGAAGTCACATGAAATCAATATTTTTGACTTTAAGCGCCGCGGTTTGTTGTAGCGTGCTGCTGGGCGACGAAGAAGGGCCCGCCAATTATTCGCTCTGGCCGCGTCGCCCGGCTGAGTTGGCTCAGGCTCGGCGCCTGATGGCCGAGGGCAAGAACAGCGAGGCCGCCTATTTGCTGCGCCCGTACTGGTCGGCGGAGGGAATCGTGGGGCGCGAGGCGCGTCAGCTCACGGGTCTGATCAATGTGCCGCGCTACCTGTCCCGCCAGCACCCGCACGCTTTCCTCTACACCGTGAAGCGCGGCGACAACATCGCGCGCGTCGCCCGCAACACGAAGTGCCTGCAGGAGCTCATCATGCTGCTCAACGGCATCGTCGATCCGTCGCGCCTGATGGCGGGGCAGAAGCTTGTTGCCGTGCCCATGAATCAGCGTCTTGAGCTTCACGTGGCTCATCTGGAGGCTTCCGTCTGGGACGGCGATATTCTGGTGGCGGATTACGCCATCGAGGGGCTCGAGGGCATCGGAAGCAAGGGCAAGAATGAGGTCACCGCGCTCAAAAGCTGTGAGTGTCTGGTGGGCGGCGCCACCGCCCGCGTGGTCGGCACCGGCAAGGCGGCCGTCGATCGCTCCCTTGTCCTTTCGTCCGGCTGCGTGTTGGCGGCCGAGCATCGGGGCGGGCGGACGGTTCGCCTCAAGCAGCGCGATCTCAATGAACTGGCGCTGCTGCTTGCCCCCGGCGCCGAGGTTTGCCTCGTGCGCGATGAGGAGGCTTACGCAGAGGAACGCGCAGCCCGACAGGCTCAGCAGGCTCAAGACGCGTCTGACGAGGTCGACGAGGCCGAAGAGGTGTCGGAGGAGTGACGGGAGCGTGACGGAGGCGTGACGGCTTCTTAACGGTTGGCTCTAACTCATTGCCTGCCGGGCTTCGATATGCTAAAGCCCGAGGCATATGGAGAAGAGTTTGACGAAGGATGTCGGCCTCGTCGGCGTTGCCTCCGCCATGCTGGTCGGGCTGGGATCGATCATCGGCGGCAGTGTGTTTGCGACGATGGGGCCTGCGCTGGAGAGCGCGGGCGCCGGCGCACCGCTGGCCTTTATCTGGGGCGTCGTGCCGGCTTGTTTCACGGCCTACGCCTACTTGCGCCTGACCCTGCGCTATCCGGGGCAGGGGGGTACGGAGGCTTTCTTTGATCGGGCCTTCGGCGGGGGCTACCTCTCAGGCAGTCTCAATCTTCTGCTGGTGGTCTGCTACGCGGGCGTGGCTTCGCTGTATGCGGGGGTGTTCGGTGTTTATCTCGCCGGCCTCCTGGGGCTGCGGGCGGCGTGGGCGGTGAAGCTGACGACTTGCTTGGGGGTGATTTTGGTGGCCGGGATGAATTTGTCGGGGCGTCCTTGGGTGCGGCGTCTGGGCGAGAAGCTCGATGTGAGCAAGTTTTTGGTGATGGGTGTGTTCATCGCGGCGGCCTTGTTGTCGCCCGTGTGGAATTGGGACAACTTTGCACCCCGCCATTGGACGGGGCTTGAGGGCGTGCTGACGACCGGCTTGACCATTTTCATGAGCTATCAGGGATTTGAACTGATCGCGGCCATTCGGCAACCCATCCGCAGGCCGAGACGCACGCTGCCTTGGGCCTTTGCCCTCTGCCTGACGGTGGTGACTTTATATTATTCGCTCATGGCCTTTTGCACGGTGGGCAACGTGGACTACGCCGATGTGCCCGGAGGTAGCGGTCATTTGGTGGCGCTTGTCGCCGAGCGCTTCATGGGGGCGGGCGGGGGAATTCTGCTGTGCATCGGGGCCATGATGGCTTCCTGTTCGGCGATGAACTCCGATGTCTTTTCGGTTTCCGCTATTCCGAGCGGAATGGCCTCGCAGCGCGAGTTCCCGCGCTACTTCAAGCCGAACTCCCCGGGGGCGCGTCGGCCGGGGGTATTGTTTCTCTGCGGGCTGATGCTGGTGTTTGTGCTCCTCGCGAACACGACGGAACTGACGGCCCTCTCCAGTTTGGGATTTCTGGTGATTTACGCCATCGTCAACGCCGTGAGCCTCAAGCTGGGCGAGCGCAGTCGGCGCGCATGGCTGATTTGCGGCAGCGGGGCTCTGCTCTGCCTCTGTTCGGCAGGTGTTCTGCTCTATCAGATGTGTTTGCAGGCTCGAGCCGGGTTGCTGCTGGGGGTGACGGCGGGTATGCTCTTTTTGCCCTTTATTTGGCAGGCCGGGTATTTTCTGCTGAAGAGGCGCGGGGGCTGACTCCGGCGCGGCGCGGGGCGATGCCGATGTAGTTGCGCACGGGCTTGAGGTTGCTGATGGAGTAACTCGTTTGCCTATCTGCAAAGGCGGATGAGCTGCCGCCGTCGAGGTTGAGGGCCGTGCGGACGACGAAGCCCCGCAGGGCGCCGCCGGACAGCCGGAGCGCGAGCTCGTGCAGGCTCATGGGGCTGCAGACGCCGATGCACCAGCGCCCGCGCCCGTCGGTCGCGATGAAACTGCGCCGAGCGCGCTTCCGCTTGTCGAGACCGCTGACGAGTTTCCCGTCTTCCACGAGGAAGGGGCCTGCCTGAATGGCCTCTCGCAGGCGGGTCGGGGGCGTATCAAGCTTGTTGCTGCGCACGAGGCGGATGCGTTTCCCGTCGTCGCAGAGCACGCCGGACACGGCAAAAGAGCCGCTTGCTGCGGGGTGACTCATGTTGCCGTCGTGCACGAGGAGGCCGAGGGGAGAGGCCTGAGCATCGCCTTTGAAGTAACCCCCGTTGATTCCGGCGAGGCAACCGTGCTTCTCGAGGGCTCGCTTCAGGCTGCCGTACCGTCGCGGGTAAGCCTCGTCGATGACGACGAGCCTCATGTCGGCGTCTCGGAAAAAGAAGACGTCGAGCCTGTCGCCGGGGCGCAAGGTGTCTGAGGTTGCCTGCGGGCGTTCCTCTTGCGTGATGACGGCGTGTTGTGCGTGAAGAGGAGTGCTCAGGCAGAGCAGCAGCGAAAGGGCGAGCATGCGTTGCATGGGTATGATGATAAATGCCGTTGCCGCATCGTGCAAGCCCCGACCGAGACATCATGCCGACGAGCCTCCTGTTTGTTTTGCATCGCAGATGATATCCGAAGAAAAAAGGCTTTTCAAACGAGCCGGTATATGGTACCCTCTTTGCGGCGCAGAATCCGCATCGGGAGGCTGTGCAGAACTGTTAACGATATTCAAGATTATGACTGATTCCACCACCACCACACCGAAGACTGCAGGTAAAATGATGACCGGGGCCGAGGCTCTCGTGCAGAGCCTGGTACGTGAGGGCGTCGAGGTGGTATTTGCCTATCCCGGCGGTGCCAGCATGCCGATTCATCAGGCGCTGAGTCACGAGCCCTCCATTCGCACGATTTTGCCTCGCCACGAGCAGGGCGGTGCGTTTGCTGCCGAGGGTTATGGCCGTGTGACGGGCAAGGTGGGTGTGTGCATGTCGACCTCCGGCCCGGGCGCGACGAATATGATTACGCCGATTGCCGACGCGTTCCTCGATTCGATTCCGATGGTGGCGTTTACGGCTCAGGTCGGCAGTTCGATGATCGGCAGTTCGGCTTTCCAAGAGACGGACGTGTTTGGCATGACGGCGCCCATCGTGAAACACAGTTACTTGGTCACGAGGCTTGAGGACATCCCCCGCATTGTTCGCGAGGCTTTTTACATCGCACGCACCGGGCGCCCCGGTCCCGTCGTGATCGATGTGCCGAAGAATTTCCAGGAGGGGTTTTTCGTGCCCGATTTCGATGCCCCGATGGATCTGCCCGGTTATGAGCCCGACGTGCCGTTGAATGAGAAGGCTCTCGATGCCGTGCTGCCGGTGATTCTGGCGGCGAAGCGCCCGGCCATTTATGCCGGCGGCGGCGTGGTGACGGCCGGGGCGTCGGAGGCTCTGCGCGAGTTTGCGGAGCGTCTTCAGATTCCCGTGGCGACGACGCTCATGGGCGTCGGGGCGATGCCCGAGAGCCACCCGCTTTCCGTGCGCTGGCTGGGGATGCACGGCGCCGTGTACGCGAACAATACGGTCAATGAGGCTGACGTGGTGATTGCCATCGGTACGCGCTTCGATGACCGCGTGACGGGTGCCGTCAAGACCTTCTGCGAGCATGCGCGCATCATCCACATTGATCTGGATGCGGCGGAGCTCAACAAGAACAAGCGCGTCGAGTTCGCCATTCGCGCCGATGCCCGCGAGGCTCTCGATTACCTCAACGATCGTTTGGAGAAGGCCAACTACCCGGTCAGGGAGTACGCCGAGAGCAACCGACCCGAGTGGTTCGGCATTATTCGCCGCTGGAAGGAGCAGTACCCGCTCTGCTACGAGAAGCGCGAACACGAGATTGCTCCTCAGCTCGTTATCGAGGAGCTGCACCGCCAGCTCGAGGGTCAGGATGCGATTATCTGCACGGGCGTGGGCCAGCACCAGATGTTTACGGCGCAGTTCTTCCCCTTCGATAAGCCGCGTCGCCTCTCGACCTCGGGCGGCCTCGGCTCGATGGGCTACGGCCTGCCGGCCGCGATAGGCGCCCACGTGGCCTCCCCCGACAAGCCCGTGGTGAACGTGGACGGCGATGGCTCGTTCCTGATGAACGTGCAGGAGCTGGCGACCATCAAGATCGAGAAGATGCCCATCAAGTGCATCATCCTCGATAATCAGCACTTGGGCATGGTGGTGCAGTGGGAAGACCTGAAGTACGATTCCAACCGCGCCAACACCTTCTTGGCCGATCCCAAGGATCACTATGACCCCACGCATCATACGCCCGAGGTGCTCTACCCGAACTTCCCCGTGCTCTGCGCAGGTTTCGGTATCAAGTGCGAGCGCGTGGTTGAACCCGCCGATCTTCCCGCCGCCATTGAGCGCATGCTCGCCTCGAAGGAGGCCTATGTGCTCGATGTGATGGTGCCGCACGACGTGCACGTGCTGCCGATGATTCCCGGCGGCATGGGGTACCGCGATGTGGTGCTTGAGCGCATTGCCGGCGACGGCAAGGGTCGGCGTGCTTCCGAGCTCGGCAAGGAGATTCCGTCAGCTTTGTAAAGTCGCAGGATCCGTTCGGATCTGCTGCTTTCTTCCCCGGACATGAACTCGGGCGTCATTCAGAAGACTTTCATCGCGATAGCGTTGATTGTGCTGGCCTTTGTGGGCGGTTCGCTGGTTGCGGACGGCAAACAGGAGGGGCTCGGGTTCGTGGTGGCAGTGGCCGGCTTTTTCGCCGTCATTGCCCTGGGGAGGCGGTGCTGGTGGCTCATCTTTCTCGTGCCGCCTATCCTGAATCTCTTTTCATTTGATATCTTGGAGAAAGTGCCGGTCGGCTACGTGCTTTCGGCCGGTATCATGGTCTACTGGTGCGTGTTGTGCACGATCGGCTCCGCCGGTATGACATGGCGCAGTTTGTGGTGGATGGAAGCCGCGCTGGCGCTGTTGGTGGCGCTGTTTGCCTACTCCTATTACTGCCATCCCGTGCTCATGGGCTTTTTGGCTGAGCGCGGCACGAAGATTGTGGGAGGCGGAGTCTACTTGTGGTGCCTGTTCGGCATGATCTACTACGTGTCGGTCAGTGCGCTGCCCTGCACGCGGCAGGAGTTGACGAAGGTGCTGGGCTATGCCGTGCTGCTGATTGCAGTTTCTGCAACGATCAATGCCGGGTTGAATTTGGCGCGGGGCGGGAATGAGGCCGGAGCGAGTCTGGGTGAGCAGATGGGCGAGACGCGCTTTACCGCTTTGGGTGAAGTTGGCAAGGTTATTTGTCTTCTGATCGTCTGCCGCTTCAGACTGCTGAAGGTTTTGCTCTCTCCTCACTGGCTCTTCGTGTTCCTGCTCGGTGTCGGCATGGTTTTCCTGTCGGGATTCCGCACGCATTTCGTCGTGCTGGCCCTGATGATTATCTTTATTGCTCTCGTCAGGCGCGAGTACATCATGCTGGCCCTAGTAGCCCTTTTGTCCTACGGAAGTGTCATCTTCCTGAGTTCTTCCCGTCTGATGTTGGACCTGCCCATGGGCATTCAGCGAACGCTGAGTATTGTTCCCGGTGCTCAAGTGAGTGAGAATGCATCGCGTGACGCTGAGCATTCTTCGGACTGGCGCGTGGTGATGTGGGAATGGGCCATGGACCCGCGGACGGGCTATATCAGAGATTACACATGGGGCGATGGTTTCGGCGTCGACATGGAGGAGCAGGCACGCTTCCTGCGCCGCGCGTATCGCTACAAGGTCGAGGGAGCACTGGGTGATCAGCGCAAGTATGCTGCATCGGGTACTTGGCACAGCGGCATCATCACGACGATCCACCGCATGGGCTACGTCGGCTTGGTCGTGCTGTCGATCTGGTTTGCCTGCGGTTTGCTTCTGATCTTCAGGGCCTGCTCGGCTTACAATGGGCGCAAGGAGCAGTTCCTGTATTTGTATTTCACCATCCAGTGTCTCAACGATATCGGGTCGTTTTATTTATCAGTTCACGGGCCGGCAGCAGGTGCGAAAGTGATTTCCTACTTCGTGGTGGCCAAGTTGCTCTATTGCTACGCTCGGGAAGAGGGCTGGCTCCGGCCGCTCTTCTCTCGGGAAACGTACGTCCCCCGCATGCTTCGTTGGAAGGAGGAGAAGGGGCTTGCCGACGCCGTGGATGTGCGCGCTGAGGTGACGGGGGACCCGCCCCCTCAGGCAGGAAGCCTCAGTGCCCCTCGGTGACGAGAACGCTGAGGCGTTGCGGGGCGGGGAGTTTACTCGTTCGTGCCGACCTCTGGCTCTTTTTCAACAGAAGTCAGGAGGAGGTGCGGTAACGAAATTTGCCGGAGCGGTGTGCTCGGGCTTGAAGGCCAGCAAAATAACAGGACAGTAGCTGAGGGGAAGATGGCCGTCGGCGGGCAGCCGGCTTTGCTCGCGGTACAACTCTTCAAAGCGCCGAAGTTGCGCGGGCGTGCGGATGGCGGCTGTTGAGCGGCCGTTCACCCCGGTGCATCGCAGGTGGTGCAGCAAGGCTCGCATCGTCGGAAAGAGAAGAGTCTCCGTCCAGCCCTCGCAGAGCAGAACGCGGAATCCGGCATGCTCGGCCCAGTCGGCCAAAGCATGGGCTTCGGGGTAGCGGAGAGGCGTCGGCTGCAGGGCGGAGAGCTCGCGGAAGTGCCCTGCGGCAAAACTGGCCACGGCAAGCAGACCGCCGGGGTTCATCACGCGGAAAGCCTTGGAGAAGAAAGCGCCCAAGTTGTCAAACCACTGCAGAGCGGACGCCGCGGCAATCAGGTCGAGCCCGTCGGGGTAGGGCAGATGCTCGGCGTCTCCGGGCAGCGTCTGCACCCGGCTCAAATCGGCGGGTATCCAGTCGAATGCCGCCGGGCTCAGGTCGTTGAACCACCAGTCCGCCTCCGGATAGCGCTGCGCGATGAGCCGCGTCAGAAATCCTGTTCCGATGCCGATTTCGAGGGCTCGGCGCACGCTCAAACCGGGGCAGAATCGCCCGATGGCTTCATCCAGCCGAGCCGCGACGTGCCGCTGCACGACGGCGTCGGTATCATACTGTGCATAATGGCGCTCAAAGGCCTGCGCCACTCTCTGCGAATCGGTGGCCATCAGCCCTCAAGGACGTTGAGCACGATGGACGGATCGGCAAAGGGATAGTGATAGCTTGAGAACTCCGTGCCGAGCCCGACGGAGTTCCAGTAGGCTCGCATCTTGGCCGGGGGGAAGATTTCATCCTTGTCGCCGATGAAGGCCGCGTCCCAGTGCAGATGCGCGGCTGAGTCCGCCTTGCTCCACTCGGCGAGCTGCTTGAGTTCGTCGATTTTCTCTTCGATGCTGCGGTCGGGGTAGGGCCCTTCGGGGATGTAGCGCACGCCGCCGTAGGCTTTGTCGTTAAAGGGGTTCATACCGACCCGTGCCAAACCTTGCATCGTGCGCAGAACGACGCGCAGGCGCATGCCGTAGCGATCGTCAACGGGAAAGGGCGTGCCGTTGAGGGCAATGGCCTTGTGCAGTTTGAGCTCGCGGCAGCATTGCTCGGCGACCCAGACGCCGAAGGACCAGGCAAAGAGGTAAATGCGCCCGTAGCCGGCAAGGCTTTCGGGGGAGATCGGAGCAATGCTGCGGTGGTCGTAGCAGGCGAGCACGTCGCAGTGCGGAGGGTCAATGTGCAGAACGGCGTTGGGGGTGGCAGCCCAGCCGAGCATGTAGAGGACGAGGTCGGGGTGACCTTCTTGTTTCAACCAAGTTTGTTGCATAGAGCGGCGAGTTCGTGCAGATGGTGGTCAGAGAGCGCGGCGTTGAGCGACAGGCGGATGCGGGCGCTGCCCGGCGGCACCGTGGGGTGCCGGATGGCCGTCAGCCAGAACCCCGCCTCGCGACCGCGCTCCGCCAGTTCGAGAGCGCGTTCGTTGCTGCCTGCCGGCAGGGGGACGATTTGAGTCTGCGGGGTGAGAGCCGTCAGCTGCCCGAAGAGCCTTATCCGCTCACCGAGGCGCGCGCGCAGTGAGCTCAGGCTCGGGTAGCCGCGTGCGGCGAGGGTTTCGCAGCGCATCTCGTGCACCATGGCGGCGTCCCACTCAAGGGTGCAGGGCGGCAGCGCGGTGGAGAAAATCAGCGGGCGCATTTTGTTGACGAGGTAGCGCTTCACCGCAGGCGAGCAAATGACGCAGGCTCCGGCTCCCGCCAGTGCTTTGCCGAAGGTGCAGACAAGCAGATCGACGCGCTCGTCGCAGCCCAGCTCGGCGCAGTAGCCCGCCCCGTTCGGCCCGCGCACGCCGAAGGCGTGTGCCTCGTCGACGTAGAGCCGGAAGTCGTAGCGCTCGCGCAGCGCGAGAATGTCCTCCAGCGGTGCGAGGTCGCCGTCCATGCTGTAGACGGATTCCAAAATGACCCAGACGAGCTGCCCGGGTTTGGCGCCGCGCAGCAGGTGTTCGAGGTGCGAGACGTCGTTGTGCCGAAAGCGGCGGAAGGGTGCGGCTGTGTGCTGCAGCCCCTCGATGATGCTCGCATGCACGAGCTTGTCTGCCAGAATGAGGTCATCGGCGCCGGCCAGCGCCGGCATCAGCCCCGCGTTGACCATGTAGCCGCAGCTCAGGACGAGGGCGTCGCGCCCGGGGTAGAGAGCCGCCAGCTCGGCCTCGAGGACGCCGTACTCCGGGCTGTTGCCCGTCATGAGCCGCGAGGCGGGGTTGCCGTGTCGGAAGGGAGAGCGGGTTGAGGCACCGAAGGTGCTGTCCCAGTACTCCTCAAGCGGCAGCGCGGCATAGGCGGAGGCGGTGAGCCCCAAGTAGTCGTTGGAAGAGAGGTTCAGATAGCGGCCGCTCTCGCCGGCGAGGTAGAGCCCCTCGGCGCGCAATTCGGTCAGGCGGCGCAGATTGCCGGCCTCTTCCAGCCTGCTCAGTTCGCTTTGCAGGCGCGCCTCCCACGCCGGAGTCGTGTCGAGCTCCCTCATGAGTCTTGGGGGCTGTATTCGGCCCAGGATGAGCCGGTCTCCCAAACGCGGACGCGTTCCAGCCGCACGCAGGCTCGAGCCTTGAAGCTGAACTCGCCGCTGATGGCCCGATTGAGCGCCTCGGCGGTGTGGCGATAGACGGCGTAGGCCATGGCCTCGCTGGTCGGATCCTGGTGCTCGAAGGGGATGATGCGCTCGCCGTAGCTGCGGCGGAAGACCGGGTAATTCGGGTCGTCCGTGTTCATGCAAAGGGCGTGGTCGAAGCGATCCTGAAAGTCGCCGAGCATCTCTTTGATGAGCTTGAAGTCCATCACCATGTCGTTGTCATCCAAACTTTCGGCGGCAAAAACCAGCTCGACGCTGCGCGTGTGACCGTGGGGAAAGCGGCACTTGCCGGGATGTTTGGAGAGCAGGTGGCCGCTCTCAAGCTCGATACATTTGCAAATACGATACACGGGATGGGGAAAATCAGAGTGTGTCTTGGACGGGAATCTCGACGGAGGGGGTGACGCCTTTCTTGAGAATGATGTTGCCGTACTGCGCCGTTTCGCTGGTCATGACGACGGCGTGCGCAAGCGCTGCCCGCTTGTAAAAGTCGTTGCGGGGGAGCCTTTCAATGGGACCGTCGTAGCGCAGGGCTGCACGGTAAGATTGCTCAACGGCGGGGTTGAGGGTATCGCCCCGAACCGGTCCCATCATAATGACGGGCTGGGCGTAGCTGTCCAGCTCGAAGAGAGGCTCAATGGCACGCAGCAAATCCGCAGCGCGAATGCCGTCGGCTCGCACGACCTGAGGCCCGATGCTGTGGCCGGGAAAATGCGCGTCGCCGAATACAATCTCATCACCGTGTCCCATTTCGCAAAGAATCTTGAGCAGGCTCGGTGAGATCAGAGGTGAGATACCCTTCAACATAGCGGAGCTATCTTGCCACAAGACGGCGGCGCGGTCAATCGCAAAGTCACTGCTGTTGCGGCGATCCCATAGCGTCAGGTTGCCGAGGCTGCCGTGGGGCTGAGCCGATGGGCTGTCCTTCGTCTTCCTGTGTCGAAGGCGCTTGCTGCCGGGTGGCGGGGACAACAAGACCCTCTCTCTGCCGTGCAGAGAGAGGGCGATGAAGGGAGATGTGATCTGCGCGCCGCAGGCGCGGAAATCAGCGGGCGGTCTTGACCGTGACAGCCTCCTTACCGACGCGGTTGCGCAGGTAGTGAAGCTTGGCGCGGCGAACCTTGCCGCGGGTCACCACCTCGATCTTGGCGATCTTGGGGGTGTGCAGGGGGAAGGAGCGCTCCACGCCCTCGCCGTAGGCCACCTTGCGGACGGTGAAGGCCTCGTTGACGCCGGAACCGCGCTTGGCGATCACGATGCCCTGGAAGATCTGCACACGTTCCTTGCCACCTTCGATCACGCGGCAGTGGACCTTGACGGTGTCGCCGACGTTGAAGGGCGTCACGTCGTCCTTCAGCTGTTCCTTTTCGATTGTATCGAGAATGTTCATCTTGTCTCCTTCTGATTGATGTAAATGGTTACGCAGAGCCTTTCGGCTCGGGTGGGTGAGAGAGTCTACACGATTTTTATGCTCTTGGCAACCCAAATTTGCAGGCTCGCGGTGTTTTTTTTGCTCATGTGTCGTTCGACGGGGCGGCCTGCGGCAAAATGAGGGCCTCGAGTCGGGCGCGTTCTTCGGGGCTGTAGGGGGCGGCTTCGCCCCGGCTGTTGCGCCGCGCGGTGCAGATGTGCAGCCGGGCGCAGGTGCCTTCGGGGCCGCTGACGGTGAAGAGCCAGTGCAGGGAGCTGCGGCCGAGTTTTTGCAGCCGGACGAGGACTTCCACTTCGTCGCCGAAGTGCAGGGGGCGGAGGTATTCAGCGCCGGCGCTGACGCGCGGGTACTGCATGCCTTCTCGCGGGCCGGGGAGCTTCAGGGCGGCGAGAAGAGCCGTTTCAGCCTCTTCGGCGAAGAGAAAGTAGTTGGCAAAGTGCACGATGCCCGCTGCGTCGGTGTGGTGAAAGGCGACGCGGGTGCGGTAGGGCGGCGCTGCGGGCGGGGGGGTGGTGCTCATGGGGGGAGGGCGTCTGTGTTGCGGCGGCGGTTTGCGGCGGAGTGTTGTCGACGGGCTTGCGCGGTGTTGCGCGTTTGGTCTTGCGTGGTGCTGTGCGGGGGCTTTGGGCGGTACTGTGAGCGGGTGCTTGCGTGGTGCCGTGCGTGCGGTCTTCGGGCGGTGTTGCGTGTGCGGGGGCTTCGCGGCTCAGTAGTGGATGACGGTGGGCCTGAAGAAGTTGCGGCTTTTCTCGTCGGCGACGGCGTCCCAACCGGCGTCTTGAGCGTCGACGAAGTTGATGGTTTGGCCGTCTTCGCCGATGTAGAGGTAGAGGGCAGCGGTGCGCCGCCCGTCAGTCAGGGTCAGGAAGCGCGTGCTGTTGCTGGCTTGGGAGCGCTGCGAGGCCAGAACGAGCGGAGTGTCGTCGAGGACTTGGCGGCGGTAGGCTTCCGGCCATCGGTTCACGCGCAGCAATTCAATGGCTTGTTCGCGTGTGAGGTTGCGCAGGATGCCCTGTTCTTCGGCGCGCTTCATGACGCGGTAGCCGGCGTGTACGGCGGCTCTTGTGGCCACTTCGCGCCCGTCCGGCAGCAGCCGGGTGCGGCTCATGAGGTCGAGGTCGCGTTCGAAGGCTTCTTGCTCGCTGAGCTGCGGGAAGGCGACAAACCAGATGAGCCCCAGCAGAATCAGCGCGGCGATGACGGCGGCGCGCAGGCCGCGCCGACGGGCGAGTTCCCGCACGAAGCAGCGGAAGCGCTCGACGAGAGCCATGTCGGGGTCGCCGAAGAGGAAGCGCGGTCGCACGATGACGGGGTTGGCTGCAATTTGCTGCACGGTGCGTCCTTTTTCGGGGGCGAGGTCGGCGGCATCGACGGTGTTGATGTCGTTTTCGGGCTCGACGGGGGGAGGCGCGAAGTAGTGCAGCAGGGCGCAGAGCAGGGTGCAGGCCACCGTGGTGATGAGGGTGCTCAGCAAGCCTGCGGGCAGCATGCCGGGTTGGTAGGCGAAGGTGGGTTCCACCAGCTCGGGCCGCAGCCGCTTGAGGACGGGCCATGCCAGAAATCCGGCGATGAGGACGGTGGTGAGTGTGCCCGGCAGACGGCGCGTGAAGCCTTTTCCGGCGCAGATGATGAGCAGCAGGGCGAGGGGAATGAGGAAGAGGCAGCTGCGGAGTTTGTAGAGGCTCAGCTCGCTTTGGGCTTCCAGCTCGGGGTTGCGCGGGATGAGGTCGTCCGGGTAACTCAGCACGATGAGCAGGGCGAGGGCGGCAGCGAGGGCTGCGAGAAGTCGCAGCAGCCTGAGCAGGCGGAGAATCATGGGTGCCGGAGGGGGTGGAAGGGAAAAGGTGAGCGGACGGGTGGGGAAGGTCTCGGGCGGGTGGGATGCCGGAGCTTGTTTGCGCTGCGGCTCTTTTGCGGACGGAGCGGGGCTCTTGCCGGCGCGGGAAGGGCGCAGGCACGGCCGAGGCTTCCGCGACGGCCCGCGGCTCCGATGTCGGCGGAGCCGCGGGCGGGTCTGCGGGGGAGTCTCGGCTCAGAGGGCCTCTGAGTTGACGACTTCGAGGTCGCTGCTGATGATGCCCTTTTCCCGCACGGTGTCGAGAATGTGTTTTTCGATGTCGGGGCTGGGGCTCAGGGCGCGGTGCGGGAGGTCCTGGATGAGCAGTTCGAGGGCACAGGCGTTGTGCAGAGCCATGGTGGCGTCGATGAAGCGCATGCTCGTCGGGTCGTCGAGGATGAAGTTGAGCGGGTGTTTGTTGTTGAGAACTCGGTGATTGGGGATGGCCGAGCCGTACTCGTCTTCCACGCCCATGTTGGCGAGCAGTACGGGTGATTCGATCACGGCCGGGGCGTCGAGTTTGTGCCGCAGGGCGCTGATTTTGCCGGTGGCCGTGACGACGCACCAAGAGTGCAGGACGGCTTCGCGGAAGGCTTCGGGGTCTCCGGTGTTCACGAAGGCGACGTCGCCGGGGAGTTCGCCGGATTTGTCAATTTCATCCGCCACGGTGACTTTCATGCCGTTTTTGCGGGCGTAGTAGGTGATGCCGTGGCCGACTTTGCCGTAGCCGATGACGAGGAGCCGGCGGCCTGCTACGTCGCTGTGCCCGAGCTGGCTGAGGGCTCGGAAGAAGCTCTCGCCCGTGCCGAGAACGGCTTCGATGCGTTTGATGCGGCTTGAGTCGACGATGAAGACGGGGCTGTGCACGCGCTCATAGCGCGGGACGCCCGAGCGCGTCAGTTCGCAGAAGCCGAGGGTGGGGTGCAGCTGTGCACACTGCCCCGAGCAGTCGAGCACGATGTCGAAGTTGTCGTCTCCTCGGCGGGCGCGCTTGACGCCGTATTCGCCGAGGCGGTCGAGGACGCTCTGATCCAGCGGCAGCTGGTAGCGCCAAGGGACGTAGACCTCCGCACCGGCTGCCAGCAGCGCCATGAACTTGCCCAGGGTGTTGGAGTACAGCGGGGTGGCATCGAGAATCCTGAGCCCTTCAAGGGGGCGCGTCACGGACCATTCGTCTGTTTGCCGGAGCAGCGCCGGCCATTCTTCGTCGCGGTAGCGGGCCGTGAGCGTGTCTTTGATTTTTTGTGCGTACTCGTTCATTCGCCCTCAAGTATAGCTGCCTCTCTCCAAAAAGCAAGCTAGAAGAGGGGGTGTCTTTGTCTGCTGGCGGAGTTTTCTCCCTCTTCCTCTCTCCGCTGCATGAAAAAGAATCGCGCTGCCCGCCGGGCAGCGCGATTGGTGAAGGATGTGGCCTGTTGCGACGAGCCTTTTATTTGATGCGGTCGTCGGGGCCGGGGCCCCAGCTGGGCTTGACGGTCGGTTTCTTCGGCCCGTCGCCCGGAAGGTTGCTCGGTACGCGGTATTGGCTGCGGGCGGCTTCGTATTGCTTCTTGAGCTCGGCAAAGACGGAGGCGTAGGCGGGATCAAAGGCGACGTTGCGAGACTGAGCGGGGTCTTTTTCGTTGTCGATGAGCATCCATTCGTTCGACGGAATGCGCTTGCCGCTCTTGCGCTCCTGCTCGGTGGGCGTCCAGATGCGGGCGAAGGTGTAGCGATTCGTGCGGATGCCGTCGTGGCGGGCGGCATTGTGCTCGCCGGGCTGTTCGTAGAAGGCGTAGTAGAGGGTGCGTTCGCGGAACTGTGGGGCATCACCCGTTTGGAAGAGCGGGGTGAGGGAGACGCCGTCGAAGGTGCGCGTGTTTTCCGGGGTGTCGGCTCCGGCCAGTTCAACGATGGTCGGCGCGTAGTCGATGTTCTGCACGAGGGCCTGCGAGCGGGCGCCTGCCTTGATGTGACCCTTCCAGCGCATGATGAGCGGCATGCGCAGCGATTCCTCAAAGATCCAGCGCTTGTCGTAGAGGCCGTGTTCGCCCATGTAGAAGCTTTGGTCGCCGACGTAGATGACGAGGGTGTTTTCCGAAATTCCTTCTTGGTCGAGGTAGTCGAGCAGGAGGTTGACGGATTCGTCAACGGCCATGAGGGTGCCGAGGTAGTCCTCCATGTACCAGCGCCAGCGCTGTTCTGTCATCTTTTTGATGGTCGGGTATTTGCCGGCTCTGAAGTTTTTGACGAACTCGCGCGTGCGTTCGGCGTAGAAGTTGTAGTAGAGGTCGTTGAGCCCCGGTTGATCAGCGGCATTGCGTGCATTGAAGCCGAGGTTGGTGATGGGTGCGTACTTGGGTTCGTGTTTGCCCCAATCAAAGTCGGCGGGAATTTCGCCTTTGAAGCGCCCGTTTTTTACCATGTTGCGCAGCTGGTTCTTGGGGACGATTTCTTTCATCACGTCGAAGGGTATGAGCTCTTGGACGAGGTGGTTGTCGTTCCAGTTGCAGAGGTCGCGCGAGACGGTCTGACGGCTGTTCTTGAGGAATTCAGGCAGCTCGGCCCAGTTTTCATGCAGGTTGGCGGGCGGGGTGAGTTTGGCTGCCAGTTGGTGGGCTTTCCGAAGGTGTCGCGGGGCGACGATCCAGTTGCGGTGCGGGGCTTTGTGGCCGAGTACGAGGCAGAAGGGTTTGCTGCGGTCTCGGTTGTGAATCCACGAGATGGCTTTGGCTGTCAGTATGTCGGATACGTAGCCGGGCTCGCGGTGGCTGACGGTTTTGCCCTGTGCGTTCGGGGCGAGGAAGGTGGGGTTCCAGTACTGGCCTTGGTTGAGGAAGATTTGCCAGTTGTCAAAGCCCGTCGGTTGCGATTGGAGATGCCATTTGCCGATGATGCCCGTTTGGTAGCCTGCTTTTTGCAGCATTTTCGGGTAGGTGGGCTGGGCTCCGTTGAAGTCGGGGCCTCCGTCGTTGAAGAGGAAGCCGTTGTTGTTGGAGTGTCGGCCGGTGAGCATGCAGGCGCGGGAGGGGCCGCAGAGGGAGTTGGCGCAGTAGGCGCGGTCGAAGACCATGCCTTCGGCGGCCATGCGGCGGAAGCCGGGCAGGGGAATGGGGGAGTCTTCATCGCAGGTTCCCAAGGCCGCTGCGGCGTGGTCGTCCGAGATGATGAAGAGGATGTTGGGGCGTTTGTCGTCGCCTTTGGCGAGCTGCATCGCTGCGAGGACGGTGCAGACCAAGGCCGACATGAGGTGGGCGAACTTCATAGCGGGACTATACTAGCAGACATGGTGTCGCTTTGTCAAGGCGGCAGTTCTGACGGGCAGGGCAGGCGCATGAGAAAATCGGCGCCGTCTCCCGAGGTGTTTCGGATGTTGGTGCGCCGTGTTGGGCGCTGAACGGGTGCGCGCGGTTCCGCCGCGGCTCCCGGCTCTGCGCCGCAGCTGACGGGGCGCTTGCCCTGAGGGGCGCTTGCAACGCGGCCTCGCTCTGCGGGGAGGCAGGGCGAGGCCGTGTGTGTCTCCGAGCCGCTGCGGGCGGCGCGGGTGACAGGTTGGCGGAAAGAGAGCCTTTAGTTCTCGGTGGTGGAGGTGTAGTAGACTCGGCCGTCCAGACTGGCGTGGTAGATGCCGCCTTTCATGACGGAGATGCCGATGGTCTTATTGGCGTAGTTGCTCTCCGGGGCGGGAATGCGGTAACGCCGGATTTCCGGGGTTCCGGGCTGGTCGGGGTCGCGCACGACGACGGTGATGGGCCAGCGGACGGGCGATACCTGCTTCTTGTTGGTGGTGTAGCTTTGCCCGTTGACCATGAAGCCGCAGGGGTAGACCTCGCCGGCGGCGTCATTGGCTTCGATGAAGAGTCGCCCGTCCGTGGTGTTGATGATTTGCACGCTGTAGTCGACGGGTCCCGTCGGCAGGGCGCTGCCCGTGTTGGCCGACGGCAGCGAGGGCTGAACGGTCGGACGGTTCATGGTGGGGGAGGTGATGTGATTCGGGGTCGCGCCGGCGTTGTTTGTCAGCGTGTCGGGCTGAATGGCGGGAGGTGTGACGGGCCGGGGGGTGGTGGAGAGGGCTTCGTCGATGATGTCACTGCCGCCGTTCTGCCGCACGGTGTTGGCCGGGGGGGGCGCGGGGCTGGGGTAGCTGCTTTGGTCGGGGAGCATTCCCGGGTTGTTGTAGGCGGCTACGGCTCGATCAAAGGCGTCGTTCGTGTCTGAGCTGACGGCGACGGCTTCTTGGCCGGGAAGGGCCATGTAGCGAGCTTCCGGACGCCCGTGGGACGTCGTTACATTGGCGCCGGAAACGGCGTTTTGGTCGGACTGGCAGGAGGCCAGCACCATACTGACCGCTCCCGCAATGCAGATGGGTAGAATGCTCTTGTTCATGCGGGCGGCATTATATCAGATCGCCGAATACTTGACAAGTCATATGACTGACATACAGTAGGATTCGGGCGTTGCGACGGCGGAAGCTGCGTCGGGTGCCGCTCTGGGCGCTCGCTGTGCGGGAAAAGCTGCCGGCGGTTTGTGCTTGCAATCTCAAGCTGATGCGGTAGAATAGCCGCGTTATGGCAGACCGCACACAGACAGATCCGGTTCGAATGGAAAAAATTGTCAGCCTCTGCAAGCGCAGAGGGTTTATCTTTCAGGCAGCTGAGATTTACGGCGGCCTTAACGGTTGCTGGGATTACGGTCCTCTCGGCGCGGAGCTGAAGCGCAATCTCAAGGATTACTGGTGGCGGGTTTTCGTGCAGGAGCGCCCCGATATTGTCGGTATGGACGGCGCGATTTTGACGCATAATTCCGTGTTGGTGGCCTCGGGCCATGTGGGCGGTTTCACGGATCCTCTCTGCGATTGTTTGCTGAGCAAGGAGCGTCTTCGCGCGGATCAGATTCCGGCTCAGAGTGGTGTGGCGTTCTGGTGGTCGGGTGCCGCGAAGGCCGATGGCAGCTGGAGTACGAAGAAGGAGTTTTCGATGCTGGTGCCCTCTGATTCTGACAAGGATGCCAAGACGGCCCGCAGGGGGGCGCTGCAGTATTACAGCCAGATTTGCGGCAACGGAGCCCAGCCGGGTGATATGGAGCTGCTCGATGAGCGGACGGAGCAGGTGACGGACAGTGTGCGCTACAACCCGGCCAATGGTTCGTTGGTGACGGAGGCTCGCTCGTTCAATCTCATGTTCAAGACGACGATCGGTGCGGCTTCGGATGAGAATGACCCGAGCAGTATCGGTTGGTTGCGCCCTGAGACGGCTCAGAGCATTTTCTGCCAGTACAAGAATATCCTCGATTCGTCGCGCATGAAGCTGCCGTTTGGTATCGCTCAGATCGGCAAGTCGTTCCGCAATGAGATCAACCCGCGCAATTTTACGTTCCGTTCCCGCGAGTTTGAGCAGATGGAGATTGAGTATTTCTGCCGTGCGGAGGACGGGTTGCGCCTGACGGATGAATGGCTGGAGGCGTGTTTGTGCTTCTATGAGAATATCGGTATTCCGCGCGATAAGATTCATATTCTCGATGTGCCGGACGGCGAGCGCGCATTCTACTCCAAGAAGACGTACGACCTCGAGTACGCGTTCCCCTTCGGCGTGCAGGAGCTTCAGGGGATCGCGTATCGCACGGATTACGATTTGAGCCGCCATCAGGAGGGGTCGGGCAAGCCGATGGAGTATTTCGATGAGGCGACGCGCGAGCGGTTTATTCCGCACGTCGTCGAGCCGTCCGCCGGCTGCGATCGCACGGTGCTCGCGGTGATCTGCGAGGCTTATGATGAGGAGGAGCTCGGCAAGGACGGCAAGAGCGATGTCCGCACGGTGATGCGTTTCCATCCGCGCATGGCGCCGATTAAGGCGGCGATTTTCCCCCTGCTCAAGAAGAATGAGCAGCAGGTGCGCATCGCCCACGAGATTGAGCGCGAGCTGCGCCCGTATATGAATGTGTTTTACGATGAGGCCGGTGCCGTCGGCCGCCGCTATCGCCGCCAGGATGAGGTCGGTACGCCGTTCTGCATCACGGTGGATTTCGAGACGCTGGGCGAGGGCGATGATGCTTCGCTGAAGGATACGGTGACGATTCGCCACCGCGATTCGATGGAGCAGGAGCGCGTTGCCGTCAAGGATGTGCTGCACTGGCTGCTCCGACGCATCCACTGATTTGCCCGTCAGTTGCTTGTTTGCAAGTCGCCCGCGCTCGATGCCGCGGGCGGCTTTTTGTTGCCCGTCCGCCCCATGATGCCGCAGGCGGCTTTCTGCTGCCCGTCTCCCATAGTGCCGAGGGGCGGGCATGTGCTGCGCCGACGTCTCTCTCGGTTGACGCTCGCCGTGCTCTTGTGCATGATGCGTGCATGCCGATACGTATGCGAGAGTGGGGCATGCTGCGTGCTCCGCAAAATAACATCAGGGTGCCGGTCGCCGGTCTTGCCGGGCAGGATCAGGCGGCGGCGCAGCTCGGAGGCGCGGTGCGCGATCTGGTGCAGGCGGGCTCGTCGCTGGCCGAGGAGCGCCGCGAGGTGGAGCAGGTGGCCGATGAGGCGCGCTTGGCGGCGAAGTTGCAGCAGTTGTGCCGCGAGACGAGTGAGGCGATGGCCGATGAGGAGCCGCGCGATTGGGCTTATGCGTGGAATCGCGCGAGCGCTCCCGGCATTGCCGAGGCGCTTGCCGAGTTGCCTGAGGAGCAGCGGGCTGCCGGTCGGGCGATGGCCGACTGGTTGAATGCGCGCGCTTCTCTGGAGTCGCAGCGCGATCATGAGCTGAATCGCATTGAGCTTTCGCGCCGCAGTTGGCAGCGGCAGCTGGATGATGCGGTGGCGAGCGGCGATGAGCAGAGGGCGCAGCATTGGCTGTCCGCCGGTCAGCGTGTTTTCGTGCCCGAAGCCGAGATGGAGCAGAAGAGCGCCGAGGTCGCCAGCCGTTGCAGTTTGGTGCGCTGGCGCAGCCGATTTGACGAGAACCCGACGCAGGCGCTGCAGTCTCTCCGCGCGTCGGAGGAGGAGCTTTTGCCGACCGGAGAGCCCGAGCGGCAGCGTTTGCAGGAGCTGGCCGAGGAGTCGCGCCGCCGCCTGCGCCGCGAGGCCGTGGTTCGCATGGCGGATGATTTGCGCGCGGGGCGGGCTCTCGATGCGGAGGGGCTGCGTTCTTGGCATGAGGCCGGGCTGCTCAGTGATGAGCAGTTTGCGGCGGTGCAGCAAGAGGTGCATCCGCAGAGCCCGGAGGCTTTTTCGTCGTGGTTGCGCCGCGTGGATGAGTGCGGAGATGACGAGGAGCAGCGCACGGAGTTGGGGCTGAGCATAGCGACGGCGCCGATGCCGCCGGAGGAGCGCACGGAGTTGCTGGAGCGCTTGAGTGAGGGCGGCGGCTTGTGCGCGTCGGATCGCGCGGGTTTGAGCCGACGTCTGTTCGATTGGTTCGGTCGCGGCTATTTCGGGTGTGCGTC
Source organism: Candidatus Parakkermansia intestinigallinarum (assembly GCF_944389695.1). NCBI lineage: Bacteria > Pseudomonadati > Verrucomicrobiota > Verrucomicrobiia > Verrucomicrobiales > Akkermansiaceae > Candidatus Parakkermansia > Candidatus Parakkermansia intestinigallinarum. The sequence goes on along the minus strand of NZ_CALXNG010000006.1, from coordinate 71,969 downwards.
GGATGAGCCGGCGCAGCGATTTTATTTGCGCTTGCAGCGCGAGGGCTTCAGGCTGCTGCATGATGAGGGCAGTGAGGCTGTGGCGGCGTGGCTGGAGAGCCGCCGCGAGGCTGCGGGGCGTTGGGTTTGTTTTGAACAGAAGGAGAATCGAGTATGACGGCAGAAATGCAAAGAGTGAAGGACGGCGCATCGGATGCTGATGAGCAGCAGGTCGCGCTGATGGGGACGGCACCGACGGATCGCGCGGCGCTACGGACGGAGGAGCCGACGGCGGCCACGGCGGCGGAAGGTGCCGTCGGGGGTGGCGTCTCGGGTACGGTCGGCTCGGGTACGGCCGGCGGCGCGGTACTGTTGGGAGTGGGGAGCCGACTTGCGGCGTCCGCGCCGGATGATATACGAACAGGGCTTTTGCGGCGGCCTTCCGATGAGGAGAGCTCGACGTCGGCGCAAGGCGCTTCGGCGCTTCCCGATGTCGGGGCGGCGGATGCGGCGGCGGCAGGTGCAGCGGCAGATGGGGAGGCGTCGACGGATGAGTCGGCCTTGACGGATGAAGAAGCGGTTGCGGATGAGGAAGCCTTGGCGGAAGAGGAGGCCTTGGCGGAAGAGGAAGCCTTGGCGGAAGAGGAGGAGGCCTTGGCTGATGGGGAGGGGGCAGGCAGTGTCTTGCGGCATAGCGGTGTTTTTCTGCGTTCGCCGGAGAGTGCTCGCTATTGGAAGCGGGTGCTGGTGGGCGATTTGCGCCGCGTGCCCGAGGAGGTGCGCCGCCGCGCCGGGGCGGACGAGGCCGACCTGAGCGAGGAGGAGCGGCGCTACCGCTTGGCAAGTGCGATTAATCGTTCGTGGGTGGCCGATCACAGCACGCTGACCCGCGAGGAGATTGCCGAGAACTGGGGGCGTCTGCGCGCCGATATGGCTCGCAACATGGGCATTATCGACAATGAGGAGGAGTTTTACCGGGCAATTTCTCTGCGCGAGGATGAGGAGCCGTTGCGCCGCATGGCGTCCGATCTCTATCAGCGCGCCTACGTCGCCGGGCTCGATGGTCGCAGCTCTCTTGAGACGGGGCGCGAGATGGCCGAGTTGCCGCTGCGGCGGCAGAGAGCCGCCCGCCGTATCGTTGAAAGGGGCCTGGATGAGGGGCGCCTGCAACGCGAACGCTTTTTGCCGCTGGCAACGCGTTTGTCCGAGGGCCTCAAGGGGTATCATGCTGCGGAGAGTGAGTTTTTCTCGGCTTCGGATGTGCTGTCTGCGGCGCCGGATTTGTTTGCGGCAGCGGACGAGCTCAGCGAGATGTCGGAGGATGAGCGCCACGTGGTTTATCACATCGCGCAGGGGCTGTCCCCCGATCAGCGGTCGGGGACGGCTGCTTCGGTGATGCGTGCCGCGCGACGCGGGGCGCTGAATCTCGGTGTGGGTGCGGCTCAGGGGCTGGGGCATTTGTCTGCGGCTGTGCTGAGGGGTGTGGGGCGCGGTCTCGATGAGCGCGTCGGGACGAGTTTCGGCAGCAGTGCGGAGGCTCTTGATCGCCGTCTGGCGGTTCACGAGGAGCTGCGCCGCTTGGCCCAGCACGAGGTTTATCCTCTGGGGCGTGCGGCGGGGGCTTCCCGCATGGAGCAGTATATGATTGATGCGGCCGAGGCGACGCCCGGCGCGGTGCTGGCCTTTTCGTCCGGGGCGGGCTTTGCCGGCCTGACGCTCAGCGGCGTGGGCGAGTCGGTGGCCGAGGCGCGTTTGAGGGCACCCGAGGGCGATCGCGATTTGCAGTTGGTCGCCGGGGTGATCGGCGGGGCGATTCAGGCCGGGATTTACGCCGGAATGAGCAAGCTGGGCGGCCGGGCGCTGGAGCAGTCCCTTGCAGAGTTTGCACGGGCCTCGGGTTCCGGTGCCGCCGGGTATTCGATGGCGGCGCTGCGTTCTCTTGAGCATATGACGGGTGAGGGGGTGCGGCTGCTGCTGGCCGGAAAGGCTGCGGCGGCGACGGATCTCGGGTTGCAGGAGCTGGCGGCTCGCATCGACGGTACCGCTTCTCACATCGACTGGCGCGCTTACGGCGAGAGTGTGACGGATATTGAGACGAACATGCGCGAGGCGGCGATGCTGCTTCCCTACGTGTTGATCGGTTCCGGGCGCGTGTCGCTGCGCCACTTTCGCAATCGGGCTCAGGTGCTTGGCGACGGGTCTCCGCTGCTCGGGTGGGGAATTTCCGAGCAACAGAAGGAGGCGATTATGAGGGAGACGGATCCTGATCTTCAGAGCCGGATGCTGCTCGAGGCGCTGCGCGGCAGCCCTCGCTGGTCGTCGCCTTCCTTCCCCGAGGAGGCCGCGCGTGCGCTGCGCCTGCTCCATACGGAGTATTTCGACGGTTTTTCCCGGCCGGAGGTGGTTCGCGACTTCCTGAAACTGCCCGCTGATAGTGCTCAGGTAAAGCGGCCGGAGCTCCCTGCGCCCGAGGGCGATGCCGCGGCGCGCGAGGCGTCGTTGTTGTCGCGTCCCGGTGTTCGGGTGGAGGCGTTCAGGAAATCGAAGCGCTTGAGCACGGTGTTGCCGCTCTGGGATGAGTGGTGGGCCAAGTCGCATTTGCTCAGTGCTCGCCCCGAGACGCCCCGAGCTTTGCAGAGCCGCCTTCTGACGGAGGGCTACCGCAGCCGCCTGCGCTATGAATGGGAGCTGATGCACCCGGAGAAGCTTGTCCCCTCGCGCATTGAGCTCAGCGGGGCGTATGCGCCGAATGCCGAGCTCGAGAGACGCGTGGTGCTCGCGGATCGTTTCGCGGAGATTCAGGACCTTTCGTATCAGTATTTGCTGAGCTCTTACTCGCTGGATGCGCTGACGCGCTCCGTCGAGACGGAGGCGGTCATTCGCAAGCGGGCGGAGCGCTCGCGGCAGAATTTGCTGGGGCTGGTGGGCGATGTGGTGCTGCGGCTGGCTTCGGGCGAGGAGCCGAGCAAGGTGCGTGCGTTTTTCCGCAGCAAGTTCAGCCGCTCTTATTCGCGTCGCAGTTCGCAGTTGTCGGCTCCGGAGTGGATGCGTCTGACGCCGTATCACCTCTTGAATCACCTCGGCAATTTGCTGCACGATGCAAACAGGGTGGGGCTGGACGGGCAGCCGCCCGAGCTGGTCGAGGCCGTGCGCGTGATGAGCGGGGTGGAGGCCAATGCCCGCGCTCTTTTCGAATTGCTGCCGCTCAGCCCTGACTTCGTGACGGCGCTATCCCGCGGTATGTCTCCCGTGCAGGCGTACGCTCATTTGCTGATTCGCGAGTTGCAGCTGGACGAGAAGCAGGTGGAGGCTCTGCCGCCGGAGGTGCGTTTCAACGAGGCGGAGCCGCCGGATCAGTCGGCTTACACGAGGGAGAATCGCAGGCTTTACGAAGTCTACAGCCGCATGACGGGGCGCCGTCTGGAGTCCTGTACGGGCGAGGACGGCAAGAGCTACTGGCGCGTGCGCCGCCCGAACGGGGAGTTGACTCACTGGCACCAAACGCCGGATCAGGCCATTAATGAGCTGGCGGCTCAGTCGTCGCTTGCTTTCATGCTCTACGGGGTGCCGGCTCGCCGCTTGTTGCAGGAGGCGGCGGCTCGGCGCGATTTCCGATTGTCCGAGTGGCTGCCGGAGCCTCGGCACGAGTATTCGGCCTACGACAGGCTCTGCAGTGTGGCTCTGCGCGATCTGAGTCAGTTTTGGCAGGGCTCCGTGCTGCGCATGCAGCCGGGGATGGATATCAAGCCGATGCGTTACCGCTTCCGCATCGGCACGCGCAATGTGGGGATTTCGCCGAAGTTGCAGCTCAGCCGTGAGGCGAGCGGCGGTTATGATGTTGATGCCTACTCGGTGGCGACGCCGCTGGCTCTGATGCAGGCGCGTTTCAACACGTATTGGATGCGCCAGTTGAACAGCGAGTCGATCCGTGCCGATGAGCTTGTCCGGATGCTCGGGGAGCAGCACTTGCTTTCCGGGAGTCAGGTGGAGCGCATTTCCCGCATGGTCGAGCCGCGAGGGGCCGCACGCCTCAGGGGCATGGGGCCGACGCCTGCGGCGGTCGAGAGGCGCAACCGGGTGCTCGGGCGTTATTTGTCTCGCATCAGTCTCTTTTACATGATGACGCACATGGACCGCTTGTCGCTGCCCTCGTCGGTGCGCGAGTGGTTGTCGCTCGCTCCTTTCTGCCGCGCGACACCGGAGGTTCGCATCAATGACCAAAGCCAGAAGCGCGAGACGAGTATCCCGATTTCCGGCGGCGCGCCGGAGCTGCTGCGCTGGGCGAATCGCCGCAGCATGCTGCGCCTGCGGCGCTATGGTGATGTCTTGGGCAAGGGGCGGGAACTTGCGACGGAGATGTTTGAGCCGAGCGAAAGGCTGGCCGAGTTGTTGCGTGCTTCTCTGGGGCTCGACCCGGGCACCAATGCCGAACAGGCTTGGTGTTATCACTTCGAGGATGTGAAGGGTCAGTTCAATGTGTATCAGGACTACGTGAACCTGCTGCTGCATCCGCTTGATGCTTGGCGCCACATGCAGCCCGAAGAGCAGCGGGAGCTCAGGGAGAGCTTGGCTCTTGCGGATGATTCGGCGGACGCGGCTGAGCTGACGACGCGCCTCGGGCAGCTGGAAGAGACGCTGCGCGATTTCCCCGAATTGCACTCCTATTCTCAGAGCGCGGGCGTGCCGGGACAGGTGCACGAGATGCTGCCGGAGCCTTATGTGGAGACGCCGCCGTCGGAGGTGGAGGTTCTGCCCACGCATCTGCGCTATGGAGTGGGCGGTGCGGGCGGCCCGTTCCGCGTGGTGAATCAAACGCTGCCGAGGGTGGATTATCGCGTGAGCGAGTCCGGGAAGTTGCCGGCTTCTCTGAGCGAGGATGCGCGCGTGATGCCGGCTCTTCGCACGCTGGATGCGCTCCGCAGTTTCGTGGTTTCTCGCCCGTATGCGACGGAGCAGGGGATTTGGTGGCGCGGGCGGCGGTATGGCGGTGCCGATGGCGAGATGCTGCCGGATCTTTCCGAAAATTGGCTCGATCGTCCGGCTCTGGAGGGTGTTCGCTCGATGCTGGCTCGCATCGACGCGCAGCTCGCTGCTTCGGGGCAGGGTGAGATGCAGCTCTGCGGTGTGCGTTTGCTGCCGACGGGGGAGGCTCTCGATCTGTCGCCTTGGAAGCTTGTCTCGCTTTATCGCGACCCCGCGCATCCCGAGTTGCTCTACCGCCTCATGCCGGGGGAGCCCGATGCGCCCGGCGTGCCGATGCGCCGCCCCTATGTGGTGAATTGCTGCCACGGCTTCTATGTGCAGAACAAAAAACGCATGCGCGTGCGCCAAGCGGCGGATTTCTGTCTGGGTGTGGTGCCGCTCAACTACTTCCGGCCCTTTGAACTGCGCTTCTATTCGGATGAGAATATGGCGAGCTGGGGGCGCGAGGCGATTGCGCACACGCTCGACGGTATCGTGGCGCGAGCCGAGGCGATGATGCCCTTGGCCGATGAGTCCGGCGCAGCGGGTTCGCCCGACGGGGCGATGGCGGAAGCGGGCGAGTCTTTCGACGGCTCGGCATCGGCTCTCGGTTGGCGCGAGCTGGTGATGAGGCTTTGCGAGGATACATCGCTGAGCTATGTGCTCGCGGAGCTGGAGCCTTCGCAGATGCGTGCGGGGCAGGCGCTGGCGCTGTCTCTGGCTCGCGAGATGATACTGACGCAGGCGGGCAGTGATCCCGAGGCTCCCGAGCGCTTGCGCCGTTTGGCCTCTCGCCTCCGCAGCTGCCCGGATCTGCGTCGCCTTCTGATCGACGAGTTGAGCAACTGCCTCGAACGCAGCCGCGCCGAGCGCCGCCGCGCAAACAGGGCGTCGACACGGGGCCGGGGAGGTGAGGGGGCATGAGGGTGCTGCCCGAGCCTCTGCGCGGGCGCCTCGATGATCCGCTGTGGCGCTTGCAGAATCTCTACTGGATTGAGGATAAGGCCGGACGCATGCGGCGCTTCCGCCTCAATGCGGCTCAGATGCGCCTGCATCGCGGGCTCTGGTTTCGCAACGCGGTGCTCAAGGCGCGCCAGCTCGGCATTTCAACTTATGTGGCTTTGCTGATGCTTGACCGCTGCCTCTTTACGCCGAATTATCACGCGGGCATCATTGATAAGACGCTGCCGGATGCGGAGCAGAAGCTGGAGAAGCTGCGCTTTGCTTGGGAGCACCTCGACTATGAGCCGCCGGGCGCCGAGGCGGAGGAGCGGGCGCTTGCCTGCCTCGGCGCCATGATCAAGCAGCGCAGCGGGCAGATGAAGTCGGGCGCCTGCAAGCCGCTGAGTGATGCACGCACGCGGCTCGCCTTCGCCAACGGCAGTGATGTGAGGCTGGGCACGACGCTGCGCGGCGGGACGCTCCAGTTGCTGCATGTTTCCGAGCTGGCTCATGTGTCGGTTCATGCGCCGTGGCGAGCACGCGAGATTCGCACGGGCGCTATCAATACGGTAGCGGCGGACGGTACCGTCATTCTGGAGAGCACCCACGAGGGCGGTCGCTACGGGGTGAATTACGAGATGATGCAACAGGCGATGGAGAATGCGGCGCGGGACGAGCTGCTGCCGCTCGATTTTCGCTTCTTTTTCTTCAGCTGGTTTGACAACCCGGACTACGCGTTGAAGGGGCGCCCGCACTGGAGCGATTCCATGGGGGCGTATTTCGATAAGCTCGCCGAGGCGGGGGTGCGGCTCAGTACGGAGCAGAGGCTCTGGTACGCACGCATGGAGCGCACGATGGGGGCCGCCATGCGGCAGGAGTACCCGTCGACGCCCGAGGAGGCTTTCTGCACGGGCAACGACGGCGCGATCTACGGCTCGCAGATTGCGCTGCTGCGCGAGGCCGGGCGCATCGGTGTCGATTTTGCGTTCCGCCCCGATGAGCCGCTCTACACCTCGTGGGATCTCGGGCTGAGTGATCACACGGCCATCTGGCTGATTCAGCAATACGGAGGTCAGGTCTACTGGCTCGATCATTACGCGGCCAATCAGCTGCCTCTCGAGCATTTTGCCGGAAAGATTCGCGAGTGGGAACAGGCTTACGGCCCCATTGCCGCGCACTTTCTGCCGCACGATGCCGCACACCGCGATCCCCACGGCCACTCCTATGTAGAGAGTCTCGACGCTTGCGGCATCAGCGCGGTGCGGGTCGTTCCCCGCACGCCCGATATCTGGCGAGGCATCAATGGTCTGCGCGGGCTGCTGGCGCGCAGTTGGTTTCACCGTCGCACGCTTGCGCAGCGGGTCAATGCCCGCGGAGAGGCGGAGCCCTCGGGGCTCAGCTGTCTTGAGCGCTATCGCACGGCCCCGCCCGGGGCTTCGGGGACGCTGCGCGACGCTCCGCTGCACGACGCTTGCTCGCACAGTGCCGATGCGGCGCGCATGTTTGCCGAGGCGCTCAGCCACGGCATGGTTGCTCCCGTCGCGCTGCGCCACAGTGCCAGACGCGCACTGATGTGAGCTTGGCAAGGTTTGCGGCCGAGGGCCGTTTGTTGTGTGTGAAAGGCGCCTTCCTGCCGGCAGGGAGGCGCCTTTTTCTCACCCCGCGAGGAGCAGAGCCCACCCCCGCAGCCCCACCGGGCGCAACGCATCATCACAACAAAAAATCGCCGCCTCGGGGCGTCGGAGGGCAAGTTCGCCGTCCCGTCGGGGGTGCGTAACCCAAAAGCAAAACAGCGCCCCGCGTCGCGACAGGTGGGGCGCTGCGACAAGACTTTCGTCAACCGAGATCAGTCGGCCTGAACGCGGCTGTAGTTGTACTTGCTCTGGAAGCCGAGCTCTTCGGGGAATTCGGAGAAGCCCGACCAGACGTTGTACTCTTTGAGGCCGTTGCGCCCGCAGCTGCCCTGATAGGGCGGGCGGTAGGTGCACTTGTAGGTCGGAGCCCAGAAGGTCACCAGCTCGTAGAACCCGTAGCCGATGCGGGTGAAGGTGCGGGCGACACCATCGACGATACCGACGGAGAAACCGGCGTAGTCACCCTGTGCCGAGTTCCAGCGAATCATCGTGACGGGGATTTCCTCGACAGCATAAATAATGTTGCCGATGGCGCGTCCCAGCTTGCGGGTAGCCGTGTACTCGGAGGCGGGCGGCGCCTGAATATCGGCGTACGCAGTGCCGGCAACGGCGAAGAGGAGTGTTGTAAGGAGTAAGCGCTTCATGACACCACCAGTCATACCATATTAGCCCGGTTCATGCAAGAGAAAAAGTCTCAGAAAGTGCTACTTTTCGGGATTTCCTCGAGAGAATCGGGCAGAGGCGTGTGAATTTCCTCATCGCTGAGGTAGCAGCCGGGGTCCGAACCGTACCAGTGACCGTTGGCGAAGGCCGCGCGGGTGCGGAATCCGCCGCCGCAGAGACCGAAGTGAACGCAGCCGGCGCAGCGGCCGCTGAGCTTGCGCTGGCGCTCGGCCGGGTCCTCGCTGCCGCGCAGCTCCTGCAACAGGGGGGCGGAGGGAGCCGTCGAGGCCTCCCAGACTTCCGAGAACTTCTGCGTCTTGACGTTGCCGAGCGTGACGCCCTGCCAGAATTGGTCGGGGTGAATGTTGCCCTGCGTGTCGATGTTGGCGATGCCGCGGCCGGAGCTGTTGGCTCCGCCTCCGTTCCAGCGCAGCAGGCGCAGCGTTTCGGCGGCCAGCGGCGAGCCCTCGCGGATTTGGCGCAGCAGCAGGTAGATGCCGTCGGCGGGCTGCGTGACGGTGAGCAGCTCGCGGGGATGACCGCTCTCTTTCCAGCGGCTCGCGCGTTCGATGAGCATGTCCATCGCCGCGCGCGCTTCGTTCGGCTCAAGGCTTGCGACGTCGACGCCGCGCCCGGTGGGCACGAGGTGGTAGAAGCAGACGCGCTTGATGTCCTGCTGCTCGATGAAGTCGAGAATCTGCCCCATGCACTGCACGTTGTTGCGCGTGAGCGTGAGGCGCAGGCCGGTCTTTTGCCCCACCTCTTCGCAGAGGCGGAAGCCGCGTATGGCTCCTTCGAAGGCGCCCGGGACACCTCGGAACTTGTCGTGCACCTCACCGATGCCGTCCAGCGAGATGCCCACGTAGGCAACGCCGAGCTCCTTGAAGAGGCGGGCGAGTTCGGGGGTGATGCGCGTGCCGTTGGTCGAGATGGTGACTTTGAGTCCGCGCTCGGTGGCGCGGCGCAGCAGGTCGGCGAGCCTCGGGTGCAGCAGCGGCTCTCCGCCCGAGAGCAGCAGAGCGCTGGCGCCGTAGGCGGCCAGATCGTCAATCACGTCGCAGCATTGCTCCCAGTTGAGTTCTCCGGGGTAGATTTCGGCGTGCGAGTCGGCGTAGCAGTGCACGCAGCGCAGGTTGCAGGTGCGCGTGATGTTCCAGACCACGATGGGCTTGCGGGTGCGCGAGGAGGTCGGGGTGCAGGCGGCCGTGCTGGCAAGGTGGTCGGTAGAGCCGTGGCCGCTGCCGTAGCGAAGGTGATCGGCCGGTTGTGCCATGCCGGTCCAGAGTCGGGTGATGTTGATCATGTGTTGCGGGGGAAATCGGGGAAGGGAGAAAAAGAGGGAGGGGGAGCGGGGCTGCTCAGTCGGCGGTCGGGGTTGCTGCGGCGTCGGAGCCGTGCCCCGGCGCCTTTCGCAGCGCTGCGGGAATGTAGTTGCAGAGGGGCTCGCAGGCCATCATGTCGCCGGTCATGCCGTAGGCACGGGCTCGCGAGCCGCCGCAGATGTGTCGGTATTCGCAAACGCCGCACTTGCCGCCCAGCGCATCGTCGTTTCGCAGGGTCGTGAAGAGGGGGTGCGTGCGGTACACCTCGCCGAGGTCGTCGTGTCGGACGTTGCCCGCGGTGAGCGGCAAAAAGCCGCTGGGCTGTATCTCGCCCACGTGAGAGATGAACATGACGCCCTTGCCGTCGCGCGTCTTGGCGAGGTGCTTGGGCGGTATCCCCGTGCGCCGCGCCGCCTGCAGCAGGGTGCGCCTGTAGTGGTGCCCCTCCGTGGTTTTGACGGCGAAGGGCAGCTCGCGCCGCAGCGATTCAAGGCGGTTCCAGAGCGCTTCGAGCTCGTCGGCGCCGGGCAGGTCGTCGCGCGTCGCGCGCCCCGTGGGCACGAGCACAAAGACGCTCCAGACGTCGGGCTGAATCTGCTTCATGAGCTCGATGAAGGCGTCCGTTTGATCCAGGGTGGAGTGAGCGACCGTCGTGTTGATTTGCAGCTCGATGCCGGCTTCCTTGGCCTTGCGAGCCGCTTCGAGGGTGCGCTCAAAGGTGTGCGGCACGCCGCGGAAGGCGTCGTGGCGCTCCTGCGTGGCGCCGTCGAGGCTGAGGCTGATGCTGCGCACGCCGGCGTCGCGAAGGCGCGCAAAGTCCGTGTTGACGAGGCGCGGGGTGGCGGCGGGGCTCAGGGCGACGCGCTGCCCCTGCGAGGCGGCGCGCTCGATGATCTCAAAGATGTCTCGCCGCATCATGGGGTCGCCGCCGGTCAGCACGAGCATCGGGGGCGCGAGGCGTACGATGTCGTCGGCGAGCTTCAGGGCCTCCGCCGCGCTGAGCTCGTCGGGATGGGCCTGAGGCTGGGCGACGGCGCGGCAGTGGCGGCAGGCGAGGGCGCAGGCTCGCGTCAGCTCCCAGAACAGAATGAAGGGACGCTGCGCGTAATCAATTTCCGAAAAAGAGGGGTGCGTAGCCACGGTGCGCGTATTGTACCCGCCGATGCCCGCCTTGGCAAGCCTCATCTGAGGCAGCGGTGCGGCGGTCTCATCGGCGGCTGTCCCCCGTGCGTCATTGCACAAAATTTGCGTTCGGCGTGATAAAATTCTTGACAGCTCGGTAGGCTCGTGATATTCTGCTGCCCCGTTCCCGGACAAATAAACAACATCACCAACATCATGCGTTCCGTCACCGTACGTAAAGGAGAACCGATTGACCGCGCTCTGAAGCGCCTGAAGACCAAGCTCGACACCGAGGGTATCCTCGAAGAAATGCGCCGCCGCCGCGCGTTTGAAAGCCCCATGGATGAGAAGCGCCGCAAGGCTCGCTCCGCCAACAAGCGCAACAGCGTCAAGTGGCGTTTTACGAACAAGGAAGAGATTCCGGCTTCTGCCGTGACCCCCGCGACTCCTGAGGCCTGAACCCCTATTGTTCGGGAAGTTTTCTGAGACCTCGCCTGATGTGAATCAGGCGGGGTTTTCGTTTTTTAGCCCGGCCGCTCTTCCGCCCGCGCTTGCCGCCTGCCCGCGCCGACGTGCTCGCCGCCCGCTCTTGCTGTCCGCCGCTCACCGCTCACCGCCCGACGCCCGCCCGCCCGCGCTGAGCGGCCGAGCTGAGGGCACGCGGGCAGGAGAAGCTTAATTTCGTGCGTCGGCGCTTTTATGCTTGCTGATGCAGGGGGGCTGTGTTACGCTACTCGCCATGGAATCGGATTCTCCTCACCTAAGGGGCTGCCTGGTCGTCTTTGAGGGCATTGACGGCACAGGCAAGTCAACGCATATTCAGCTGCTGGCGCAGTATCTGCGTGCACGCGGCATTGATGTGGTTACGGACTGTGAGCCGACGCACGGTCCTTGGGGTATGAAGGTGCGCGAGGCGGCTCTCGCGGGCGAGCGCCTGAGCTTGAGCGATGAGATTGCCTGCCTGCTCGAGGACAGGCGCGAGCATGTGCGCGATGTGATCGAGCCCTCGCTGGAGCAGGGCAAGTGGGTGCTGCTGGACCGCTATTACCTCTCCATGATGGCGTACCAAGGCGCCAGCGGCGCCGGTGTTGAGGATATTCGCGAGTGGAACGAAGCCTTCGCGACGATTCCCGATGTTGCCTTCTGGCTTGATATTCCGATTGAGACGGCTCTCGAACGCCGGAAGACTCGCGGCGGCCCCGGCGATGCGTTTGAACAGGAGCCCTTTCTGGCGCGCTGCGCTCAGATTTACTCGAGCATGGAGATGCCTTGGCTGCGCCGCATCGAGGCAGACGGCGAGGTCGATGAGACGCAGGCGCGCATCCGCGAGGTGATTCGCGAGATGTTGGCCAGCCGCGATTGAGGCGCCTGACTGCGCGACTGAGGCGCCCGGCTCGGCGATTGAGGCGCCCGACTATCCGCCGCCCCGCGCGCCGAAGCGGATTCAGCTCGGCGCTCTGAGGCGGAGTCGGCTCGGTGCGCCGAAACGGATTCAGCTCGGCGCTTTGAGGCGGAGTCGGTCTCGCGCGTCGAAAGGGAGTCAGCCCGGTGCGCCGCGGGTCGCGGTCGGCGGGTGCAGATCAATCTCCCGTGGGTGATTCGCCGCGCTTGAGGGCTTCGGCAAAGCTCCGGGGCAGGCCGACAGCGGCGATTTTCGCGGCTGCGGCTTCGACGTCGTAGGGGACGCGGCAGAAGGTGACGGCATCGGCCTCGGTATCGAAGAGCAGGTAGGCGGCGCGGGGGTCGCCGTCGCGCGGCTGTCCGACGGAGCCCGGGTTGATGAGGTAGCGTCTCTGCGGGTCGAGGGCGAGGGTGAGGGTGTCGCCGTCGGCACCGGGGGAGGTCGGGCTCAGCTCCTCGATGATGCCCTCCGCATTTTTGCTGAACACGGCGGGGCGGTGGGTATGCCCGTTGAGAAGTCGCTTTTCGGGATAGAGGCTGAAGACGCCGGCGGCCTGTTCGCAGTTGCTGACGCGCCCCCAGCGCACCCCGCGATGCGGAGCGTGCATCAGGCGCAGGCCTTCGTGCACGGTGGTGAGCGGCAGGGCGGCGAGCCACTGCTTCTGCGCGTTGCTGAGCATCGCGGCACTCTTGGTGATCATGCGGGTGTAGAGCGCAACGCCGAAGAGACCGTGGTGCGTGATGGCGGCTTCGTGGTTGCCCTGAACGGCGGCGTGCAGCAGGGGCATCAGCTCATCGAGGCAGGCGGAGGGGTCTCCGTTGAAGCCGATGTGATCCCCGAGACTCAGAAAACGCGAAGCTCCGCGCGCTCGGGCATCTGCCAGAACGGCTCGGAGAGCTTCAAGGTTGGCGTGAATATCGCTGAGAATGGCCAGCAGCATGACAAGTGATGAGAGCGGTGAATGAGAACTAGGTGCGGAGAGAGAAAAGGGGTGGGTGATGCGGTGCGCCGGGAGCTCAGGAGGTCTGCAGAAGCTCCTGAAGCCGCTGCTTGAAGGCCGGCAGGCCCTCACCCATTGCGGCGGAGATGGGGATGATCTCCTGCTTCGGGAAGCGGAGGCGCAGCGCTTCGAGATTCTCGGTGGCTCCGGAGCCGTCCATCTTGTTTGCGATGATCACCCAGCGGCGTGCGGCGAGCTCTTCGGAGTAGAGCTTGACTTCCTTTCGCAGGGTTTCAATGGCCTCGATCGGGTCGTGCTCCAGCCCGGTCATGTCCACCACGAACAGCAGAAGGTGGCAGCGCATGATGTGGCGCAAAAATTCATGCCCCAGACCTCGGTTTTGCGAGGCTCCCTCGATAATGCCCGGAATGTCGGCCACGATGGCTCGGCTGTAGTCCGGGAACTCGACGACGCCCACAATAGGTTGCAGCGTGGTGAAGGGGTAGCTGGCCACTTTCGGCGTGGCCCGCGAAATGGCGCCCAGCAGGGTGCTTTTGCCGGCGTTGGGATAGCCGACGAGCCCGGCGTCGGCAATGCGGCGCAGCTCAAAGAAAAAGACGCCCGATTCGGCCTCGGTGCCGTACTCAAACTCGAGCGGCGCCTGATTGGTGGCCGTGCGGAAGTGCCAGTTGCCGCGCCCGCCTTTGCCGCCTTGGCAGAGAACGAAGCGCTCGCCGGGCTCGGTGAGGTCGGCAATCTGCTCGAGCTCGATGCCGTCGCCCTCGCGTTCGAGCCAGGTGGCTTCCTGCAGGGTGGAGGCGTTGCTGCGGTAGACGATGGTGCCGGGGGGAACTTTGCCGATGACGGTCTTGCCGTCTCGTCCGTGTTTGCGGGCGTGCATGCCGGGCATGCCGTCCGTGGCGATCAGCTTCGGGTCGTAGAAGTAGCTGCGCAGGTCGTTCGTGCCCGCGCTGACTTCCAGAATCACGCTGCCGCCGTCGCCGCCGTCGCCGCCGTCAGGGCCGCCTCGGGGAACAAACTTCTCGCGGCGAAAACTGGCCAGACCGTTGCCGCCCTTGCCTGCTTTGGCAAAGATTCGGATGTTATCGACAAACATGGCTTGATGATAGCGGAGTTGACACCGGAATGCAAGCTTAATTCCTATCGCCGAGCGAAACTTTCGCGCGCACGCGCACGCAAGGTGCCGCTTTTTGCTTCATGCCGACCTTTGGCCTTGCTTTTCTCCGGCCTTTCAGGCATAAAGGGGGCAGCATGACGGATGATATGAAGCACAAGCCCTCGTGGCTCAAGGTCAAGGTTCCCAAGGGAGAGGTTTACAAAAACGTCAATCGTCTGGTGCGCGACAATGGCCTCGTGACGGTCTGCGAGGAGGCTCTCTGCCCGAATCGCGGCGAGTGCTGGAGCCACGGCACCGCTACGTTCATGGTCTGCGGTGAGGTCTGCACCCGTGCTTGCGGGTTCTGTGCGACGCGCACGGCTCGCCCGAAGCCGCTCGATGCCGATGAGCCCCGCAAGGTGGCCGAAGCGGTCGCTGAGATGAAGTTGCGCCACACCATGGTGACGATGGTGACGCGCGACGACCTTCCCGACGGCGCGGCCGGACACATCGCGGCGACCATTCGCGAGATTCGCAAGGCGAGTCCGCAGACGGTCATCGAGGTGCTGACGTCGGATTTCAACGGCAATGAGGAGGCTCTCGCAACGGTGATGGAGGCGCGCCCGCATATCTTCAACCACAACCTCGAGACGGTCGAGAGGCTCACGCCTATGGTGCGCTTCCGCGCGCAGTATCGGCGCTCGCTTCACGTGCTGCGCCGCGCGTCGGAGCTGGCTCCCGGGATGGTGGTGACCAAGAGCGGTCTGATGCTCGGCTTGGGCGAGACTCGCGACGAGCTCGAGCGCAGCATGGACGACCTGCGCGAGCAGGGCGTCACCGTGCTCACCCTCGGCCAGTACCTACGCCCCTCGCCCCGCCACCTGCCGGTGATTCGCTATGTGCGCCCCGAAGAGTTTGACGAGCTGAGGGAAATCGGCCTTGCCAAGGGCTTCCGCCATGTCGCCAGCGGCCCGCTCATCCGCTCCTCTCACCACGATGCCAACTTCAGCCCCGAGCTGGAGATCATGGAGGCTATCAACGCCGATCTCCGCAGGCGAGGTGAGCTGATTTGACAAAAATGTATGACAAAAATGCAAACAACATCGGAGTGTTTTACATTTTTGTCAATATGAAACTCTCGTCTCCTTTTTCTTTTACCCCAAAAAGCCTTTACAGAGCAGGATTTGCCGCGATTGTGCAAAAGTTGGCACGCGCTTTGCTTAAAGAAAGGCGAAGGCAGGTGCTTGCGTGATTCGGCACCTCCGGCCTCACAGACTCATTTCCCCAAACACTATGTCTACGCACACCATGACTGATTCGGCAGAGGGTCTTTCGGCTCTCTATGGCAGCGATACCTTCGGAATCAAGACGATGGAGAGATACCTCTCGAAGTCCTCGTACAAGAAGCTGATGGTGACCATCCAGAAGGGCGGTCGCCTCGATCCGAGCATTGCCGATGAGGTGGCTCAGGCGATGATGGTGTGGGCGATTTCCAAGGGTGCGACGCACTACACGCACTGGTTTCAACCGCTCACGGATGCAACGGCTGAAAAGCATGATTCCTTTGTTGAGCCTGACGGCAAGGGCGGCATGATTTGCGAGTTCACGGGCAAGTCGCTCATTCAGGGTGAGCCCGATGCTTCGTCCTTCCCCTCGGGCGGCATTCGCGCGACCTTTGAGGCTCGCGGCTACACGGCTTGGGATCCGACGTCGCCGGCTTTCATCAAGCGCACGGCCAACACGGCGACGCTCTGCATTCCGACGGCTTTCTGTTCGTACACGGGTGAGGCGCTCGACAAGAAGACGCCGCTGCTGCGCGCCATGACGGCGGTGGCTCGCCAGACGACCCGCGTGCTCAACTGCTTCGGCATTGAGCCGAGCTTTGTGGATAGCAATCTCGGCGCGGAGCAGGAGTACTTCCTGATCGATCGCGATCTCTACCTGCAGCGCCCCGACCTCATCGAGACGGGCCGCACGCTCTTCGGCTGCCTGCCGCCCAAGCACCAGCAGATGGAGGATCACTATTTCGGCTCGATCAAGGAGCGCGTGCTCGAGTTCATGACTTCGGTGGACCACGCCCTCTGGGCTCTCGGTGTTCCCGCCAAGACGCGCCACAACGAGGTGGCTCCCGGGCAGTTTGAGATTGCGCCTCTCTTCGAGCCGATCAATGTGGCGGTGGATCACAACGTGATGATCATGGATATCCTGCAGCGCCAGGCTCTCAAGTTCAATCTGGTGTGCCTGCTGCACGAGAAGCCCTATGCCGGGGTGAACGGTTCGGGCAAGCACAACAACTGGTCGCTTTCGACGCCTGAGCTCGGTTCGCTCTTCAGCCCGGGCAAGACGCCGCACAGCAATCTGCTCTTCCTGACCTTCCTCGCGAGTGTGATTCAGGCGGTGGACGTGCATGCGGACTTGCTGCGTGCGTCGATCTCCAAGGCGAGCAACGATCACCGCTTGGGCGCCAACGAGGCTCCGCCCGCGATTATTTCGATTTTCCTCGGCGACCAGCTCACCGACATTATCGAGCAGATCAAGGCCGGCGGCGCCAAGAGTTCGGCGGCTAAGACCACGATGGAGCTGGGTGTCGATATCCTGCCGGCTCTGCCGAAGGATACGACGGACCGCAACCGCACGTCTCCCTTCGCCTTTACGGGCAACAAGTTTGAGTTCCGCGCGGTGGGCTCGTCGCAGACCTGCGCCTGGCCGATGGCCGTGCTCAACACGATTGTGGCCGAGACGCTCGATGACGTGGCGACGAAGCTCGAACCCTGGGTCGGCAAGCCCGAGTTCAAGGAGAAGGTGACCGAGCTCATCACGGAGATGATCACGAAGCATGATCGCGTCATCTTCAACGGCAACGGCTATTCCGACGAGTGGATCGCCGAGGCCGAGCGCCGCGGCCTGCCGCATCTCAAGACGACTCCCGAGGCTCTCAAGGTGCTCGCCAAGCCCGAGACGATCGCGCTGATGGAGAAGTACGGGGTGCTCACCAAGGCCGAGCTTCTGGCCCGCATTGAGGTGCAGGAGGAGAACTACGAGAAGCTTATTGACATTGAGGCCAAGACTTGCCTGAATATGCTTCAGACGATTTATGCGCCGGCCATTGCTGCTCAGATGACCGAGATTTGCGGCACGGTGGCTTCGATTCAGGCCGCCGGTCTCAAGGCCGGTCTCAAGGCTGCGACGGAGAAGGCTGAGTGCGTCGGTGCTCTCTACGATGAGATGATCGACAAGACGGCTGCTCTGAGTGCAGCCATCGATAAGGGCTGCCCCGAGTGCATGAAGACGTGCATGGACGACGCCCGCGCAACCGTTGATGCCCTCGAGGCAATCGTGGATGCCGACCTCTGGCCGGTGCCCACTTATGCTCAGATGCTCAACATCCACAGCAAGTAAGTAGCAGTCCGGCGGGGAGGGCGCCGTCCGCGCTCTTCCGCAGGGCGTCCGGGGCTCCGAGTGGAGCCCCGGTTTTTTTATCCCGCAGAGGCGCCCGGCGCCGTTTTAGGGCAGGCAGGTGACGAGGGCGTTTTCATCGCTGAGGACGACTTGGGTCTCCGGGGCGACGAAGAAGCCCTGGCTGTTGGCCGGAATGCTCAACAGGGTGATGCCGCTGACGGTGCTGACGGTGCAGCCCGCCGCCGAACTGACGGCATAGACGCGCGAGATGATGGTTGGTAGGGTCATAGGCCTTGATTGTGCACGGCGACGGGGGCGGGGGCGAGCCTGTGCCGGGGCAGGGCGCATGCTGCCGCACGCGGGGCAGTTGTTGCCCGCGTCTTGCGGCGCACTCGCTCGGATTGTTGACTTGCAAGCGGCGCCGCAAGCTGGTACAATGCGCGGGCATGGATGAGCGGGTGTCAGCAGTGGTGCAGGAGGCCCTCGAGCGCTTTTTCGGCTTTTCGGCGCTGCGGCCGGGGCAGGATGCCGTGGTGGAAGCGGTGATGGCGGGGCGCGACGTGATGGCCATTATGCCGACGGGCGGCGGCAAGTCGCTCTGCTACCAGCTGCCCGCGCTGTGCCGCGAGGGGCTGACGGTGGTGGTGTCTCCGCTCATTGCTCTGATGAAGGATCAGGTGGACGCGCTGACGGCTCGCGGCATTCCGGCGGCTGCCGTCAATTCGTCGCTCAGCAGCGATGAATACCGCAGCGTGATGACGGATTTGCGCTCGGGTGCGCTCCGTTTGATTTATGTGGCGCCGGAGCGCTTCGCGCAAGAGGGCTTCATGGCGACGCTCTCGCGCCTGCAGGTGTCCTTGCTGGCGGTGGACGAGGCGCACTGCCTCAGCCAGTGGGGACACGATTTTCGCCCCGATTACCTGCGGCTCGGGCTGGCTCGCGAGCGGCTGGGCTTTCCGCAGACGATGGCGCTGACGGCGACGGCGACGGCGGCGGTGCGCGAGGATATTCTGCGCACGCTTCAGTTGCGCGATCCGGCCGTTGTCATCAGCGGTTTCGGGCGCGATAACCTCGATTTCTCCATCACGCACTGCGAGAATCACCGCGCCAAGTACGATCGCATTCGCGCGGTGATGCGGCGCTGGCGTCAGGGCATCATTTATTGTTCGACGCGCAAGAACGTGATGAAGGTCTACGACGAGATTCGCGGGGATGGGTTGCGCGTGGTGGCGTATCATGCGGGGATGTCCGATGCGGAGCGCGAGTTTTCTCAAAACGCCTTTATTTCGGGTGAGGCCGATGTGGTGGTGGCGACGAACGCTTTCGGCATGGGGATTGACCGCGCGGATGTGCGCTTTGTGCTTCACTTCGAAATTCCGGGCAGTGTCGAGGCGTATTATCAGGAGGCGGGGCGCGCCGGACGCGACGGGGAGCCGGCCGTCTGCGAACTGCTGTTCAATCATGTCGACCTCAAAACGCAGGAGTTTTTCTTCGAGGGCAGCAATCCGCCGCTTCAGTTGCTGCGCGCACTCTACGCCATGCTCTGCGCCGAGTGCAGCCGCGAAGCTCACGAGCTGACGATGACGGTGGATGAGATGGCGGAGAGCTTGGGGCGCGAGGTGAATCCGATGGCGGTCAGCACGGCGCTGTCTCTGCTGATTCACGCAGGCGCCATCGAGCGCTTTGACCTGCCCGGACGCAGCGTGCGAGGCACGCGCGTGAAGGACCCCGAGCGGCCCTTCGCCGCCTTGAACATCGACAGAGAGTCTCTCGAAGAGAAAGCCCGCCGCGACCACCTCAAGATCGAAGCCATCACGCGCTACGCTTACTCGACGAATTGCCGCCAGCAGTGGATTCTCGACTACTTCGGCGAGGCGGATGCCGGCCCCTGCGGGCACTGCGACGTTTGCCGCGCGGAGGATGCTCCGGAAGCCGAGCCGCTCGAGGGCGACGATCTGCTGACGGTGCGCAAGGCGCTGGCGGGGGTGGCGCGAGCCTCCCGCCGCGATGAGTCCGGCAACTGGCAGGCCATCTACGGCCGCAGCAAGATCATGGACATGCTCCGAGGCGCGCAGAACGCCTCGATGCACCGCTACCTGACCTCGCTCTCAACCTACGGCCTGCTTCGCCATCTCACCGATAAGAAACTCAAGGCTCTCTTCCGCGCGATGCAGGAGGCGGGTTTGCTGATGACGACGGGCGGCGAGATGCCCCTGCTGACGCTCACTCCCAAGGGGGAGGATGTGATGCAGAGCCGCTGCCCCGCCAAGGTGTCGCCGCGGGGCTGGAGCGACAAGCCGCGCCCCGGCGGCGAGGCGACGAGCGGAAGGAGCCGCGCCGCGCAGCGCGTGCTGCAGGGCCTCGCGCTGGGGCGCACGGACAAGGAGCTCTTGAGCCGCCTGCGCGAGCTGCGCCGCGACATCGCCCAAGAGCACAACCTGCCAGTCTATCGCGTGCTGCACACCGAGACCCTGCGCGAACTCGCCACCCTGAAACCCACGACGCTCGAGGCCGCATCGCGCCTCAAAGGCGTCGGCCCCTACACCGCGCGGCGCTACCTGCGCGCTTTTGTCGAGCTGATTCAGGCTTACGAGGGGGTGGATTGAGGCTTGCCGCTCGCGATCGACCCCGCCGGCGGCCTCTCTCCCTCAAAGAGACTCTTCCTCAAAGAGCATGAGACAGGACTGCTGCGGGCGATTCCAGCGAATCGGCAGGCCGGAACTCGGGCTCATCAGCGCGTCGCCGCCGAGGCTGCACCCGTTTAGCGGGCAGAGGCTGCCGCAGGTGTCCTGACCGAGCTCGCGGAGGCGGTAGCGGCGGTCGGCGTCGAGCCCGCGCAGCGGAACGCGCGCGTGTTGGTGCGTGAAGTGGCGCTGCGTGGTGCAGGCGATGAGGAGGGCGCGCGACCCGCGGCGGTAGAGCACCGCGCTGTCTGGGCCGTCGTACGGAGAAACAAGGCGATAGAGCTCGCCGAGCTGCACGATGTCCCTCAGCTCGCGAGCCAGTGCCAAGCGCTGCCGGAGCTCGGCCTTCTCGTCCGCGCTCAGTCGGCGCGGGTCGAGTTCGAGGCCGAGGCGGCCGGCCAGAGCGACGTCAAAGCGGTATTTGAGGCTGCTCTCGCGCCCGGTGTAGAGGTTGGGTGAGGCCGTGACGTGGCAGCCGAGGGCGTTGGCGGGGAAGAAGTAGCCGGCGCTCCACTGCATGCAGAGCCTGTCGTGCGGATCGGTGTTGTCGCTCAGCCAGAACTCCTCATGCAGGGCGGCGGCGCCCAAATCCAGCCGGGCTCCGCCTGCCGAGCAGCCCTGAAAGGTGACCTGCGGAAAACTCTCGCGCAGCCGTCGCATGATGCCGTAGTAGGCTTGCGTGTAGTCAAAGGGGAGGTTGCCCTGCATCGACGACGGCAGCCAGGGCGAGCCCGCGTCGCTGATCTTGCGGTTGCAGTCCCATTTCACGTAGCTGATGCCGGGATTGTCGCGCAGCAGGCGGAAGACGCTGTCGAGGATGTAGTTTTGCACGGCCGGGTTGCAGAGGTCGAGCACGAGTTGTCGGCGCTCTTGCTTCGGCTCGCGCCCGGCGAGCTGAAGCGCCCACGTCGGGTGTGCGCGGTAGAGCTGGCTGTGCGGGCTGACCATCTCCGGCTCAACCCAGATGCCGAAGCCCAGGCCGTGCCGGGCGGCTCGCTCGCACAGTGGGGCAAGGCCGTGCGGCAGTTTGCGGGTATCGGGGCGCCAGTCGCCCAGCGACGAGCTGTCGTCGTCGCGGCGGCCGAACCAGCCGTCGTCGAGCACGAAGAGGTCGATGCCGCCGAGCTCGGCGCAGGCGTCAATCATCTCCAGCACCGTTTCTTCGCTGACGCCGAAGTGAACTCCCTCCCAGCTGTTGAGCAGGCAGCGCCGCGCCTCCTGCCCGCGCGGCAGCACGCGGCGCCGCAGGTGGCGGTGCAGGCGCCGCGAGGCTTCG
Organism: Candidatus Parakkermansia intestinigallinarum; assembly: GCF_944389695.1. Classification (NCBI taxonomy): domain Bacteria; kingdom Pseudomonadati; phylum Verrucomicrobiota; class Verrucomicrobiia; order Verrucomicrobiales; family Akkermansiaceae; genus Candidatus Parakkermansia; species Candidatus Parakkermansia intestinigallinarum. The sequence continues at coordinate 50,527 of NZ_CALXNG010000006.1, read as the reverse complement.
CCCTTGCCGCGGCAACTCAGCGTCACCACCGCCTCGGGCAGATCGAGCGTTTGCTTGCCCGGCAGGCGGTAGGGCGAGTGTGCGAAATCGTGCCCCGCCCGCAAGAAGAGATGCCCGTAGTCGCTGTGCTTGAAGCTCAGCTCGTAGTCGCCGCTCCAGTAGAGAGCCCCCAGCAGGCAGCAGCCCGTCTCTTCGCCGGCCGGAGCCCCGAGGGAGAGCAGGAAGCCCGGCGTGCCGGCCTGAGCATTTTGGATGCCGCTGCGCGAGCCGACGGTGGTGCAGAGCCCTCGCGCAAGAGCTTGTTCGCTGAGGTAATTTTCACCCGCCCACGCGCCGCGAAAGGCGCTGAGGGTGTACGCGTCGGCGCGAAGCCGCAGACTTAGGCTATCGGCCCGCAGCAGAATCATCTCGCTGCTGCCGACGTTTTGCAGGCGAACCTGCTGCGTGAAGACGTCCTCCTCCTCATAGGCGCAGAGCGTGACGGTGACGTGCAGGGCAGGGTGTTGCGGATCGCGCAACTCGATGCGCAGGCGCGTGCCCCCGTCGATTTGTTCGCGCACGTGGCTGTGGTGGCGCAGCTGTAGGGGCGCCGTCCCGTCGGCCAGGCGGACGTTGAGAGAGGATTCGCCGCTGTAGTTGCCCTGCGGTGCGCGCTCGTCGAGGTCGGTCGAAACGAGGGGCCAAGCCGTGTCGGGCGCCGTCGCCCCGATGTCGTCGGGGCAGAGCAGGCGCGGGCCGAGCGCGTAGAGCATCGTGCGCCCGTCCTCGCCGATTTCGAGGCTCATCTGGCTGTGCGCGGTCAGTAAGTGGAGCAGCATGGCGGAGGGAGGGGGATGAGAAGAAAAGGGCTCGATGCCCGGCGGCCTCTTACTCGTATTGGCGGCTCTTGAGGCGTGCGGCTCGCAGTCGCTCGCGCTCGGCATGAGCCTGACGCCCGAGAACGGACAGAGGGTCGAGGTCGCGTGCGGCCTCGAGCGCCGCGATGGCTTCGAGCAGAGCCGCCTCCGATTCGGGCGTGTGCGCTCCCTGCCCGAGAAGACTGTATTTCTTCATGAGCAGGGGGTAGAGAACGCGCAGACCGAGAAGCTGCCGATCTTCGACGTCGGCACTCTCGTGCGTCGCCAGCCGACGGGCTTCGTCGATGTATCTTCGGCAGGCGGGCAGGTCGGTTGCGGGTTTGAAGCTGAGGCGGGCAAACAGCAGGTAGCGTGCCGCTTCATAGTTGCGGCGCTTGGCTTTCCGGTCGCGATCCGGCGCTTGAGCGTGCCGGCGCGCCTCCGCAATTTGTTCCGCGCCGATGGCGCTGAGCGGCAGGCAGGCGTAGCAGCCTCGTTCATCCGAAAGAGCGAGGCAGGGCAGCAGCGAGACCCCGTCGCGTATGGCCATGGCGGCACGCGCGGCCTGCTTTTCGCTGTCGGCCCGGAGGCTGAGCGGCACGTAGGACCAATGCGCGGCTCCGTCAATTTCTTTCAGGGGCAGCAGCTGCTCTTCAAGGGCGGCTGTGTCGCTGCCCTCCGGAATGTAGACGGTGTATTCGTCGGCCGCCAGCCATGCGGCTGCCGCCGGCAGCAGGAGCGGCAGATAAACCTTCATTCGCAGCGGCTGATCGTGATGCGCTTGAAGCGCGATTCCGTCTGCTCGGACTCCGTGCGGATGCCGGGGATGGCCGCCAGAGCGTTGTGGACGAGGCGGCGCTGGTAGGCGTTGAGCTCCTCCATTTTGAGCGGTACGCCCGTTTTGAGCACGCGCTCGGCTCGCGAGCGAGCGCGGCGCAACAGCTTCGCTTCCGCACGCTCGCGGTAGTGATCGCAGTCGATGCGGACGCGCGGAGCACTCTCCCATTCGGCCTGTACAATGCGGTTGACGAGGTACTGGAGGTCGTCGAGGCGGTCTCCCTCGTCACCGATGAGGTAGCGGGCATCGGGGCTCTCGAGCATGAGCACGATGCTGTCATCGTAGGGTGCAGTCGTGCAGCTCCACGCAAAGCCCAGCGGGTCGAGAATGCTTTTGAGAGCGGCGGTAGCGGTATCGATCAGACGTTGTGTATCAGCCATGGAAAATCGTCAAGTCATGAGCGGGCGGCGGGCCCCCGCTCCGGCCGGCCTCGGGCAGTGATGCCGAAAAGGCCGCGCGGGTCGCCCGAGACCTTGGGACAACCCGCGCGGAAGAGGATCAGCGCTCGCGCAGAAGGCTGAGCAGGAAGAGGAAGAGGTTGAGGAAGTCGAGATAGAGCTGCGTGGCGCCGTGAATCGCACCCTTGGCGCGATCCTCGCCGTCGAGGCAGAGGGCGAGCATATTGAGACGCTGCGTGTCATAGGCCGTCATGGCCGAGAAGAGGAGGACGCCGATGCACGAAATGACGAGATCCGCCGTGCTGCTCTGCATGAAGATATTGACGATCATGGCGATCAGCAGACCGATGAGCATCATCATGAAGAAGCGGCCGAAGCCCTGCAGATTCACGCGCGTGGTGGCGCCGATGATGCTCATCACACCGAAGGTTCCGGCCGTGCAGGCAAGAGCCGTGGCGAGTGTACCCGATGCCGTGACGGCGACGACGGGGCCGAGGGTCAGGCCCTCAATCGCGGCGAACACCAGCAGCATGGCCCCCATGGCACTTGCGCTCAGGCGCGTGCTCATGAAGCTCATGACGAGCAGAATGCCGATGGCGATGATGGCGCAGAGCATCATGTTCTGCGCGACCCAGCTGAGCAGCTGCAGGTCGGAGACGGCCCAAGCCGCCGCACCCGCGCTGATGAAGAGGGAGCCGGCCATCCAAGCGTAGACGCGGTTCATGAACGCGCGCACGATGCTGAGAGCCTGCTCGTTGGTGAGGTTTTGCAGTGAAGCAGAGGTTTCCTGTTGCATAGCTCTCGCATTGTAGACGCCGCCGTGTCTGATGTCAAGAAGCATGACGCAATTCGTTGGAGGCGGCGCAGCGCCGCGGGAAAAAATGCAAAAGAGTGAAAAAAACTCTTGACGCGGCGACGGTGTGCGGCTATAATCGCTGCGTCGTCACGCAGCTCACGGCTGCAAGACTCCAAGATGTCCCCATCGTCTAGGGGTTAGGACATATGATTCTCAGTCATAGAACCACGGTTCGAATCCGTGTGGGGATGCTTGAGAAACCCGAGGCTGATGCCTCGGGTTTCCTGCTTTTGGACGGAGGCTGCGGCAGAGCTGCGGCGGAGTGTTTGCGTCGCCGAGCTTGCGCGAGCGGGCCGATCGGGTTATAATGGCGGCATGTCCATTTCCGAGGAGCTTTTCCAGCGGGCCTGTGAGGTGATTCCGGGCGGGGTAAATTCGCCGGTGCGAGCGTTCCGTCGTCTTGAACGTGCGCCCTTTTTCGTCAAAAAAGCCGAGGGCTGTCACCTGACGGATGAAGACGACCGCGAGTACATCGACTACGTGGGCACTTGGGGGCCGGCCATCCTCGGACATGCGCCGCGCTCGGTGATCGAGGCGGTGCAGGCGGCGGTTCCGCTGGGCCTCGGCTACGGGATTCCGACGCGCGTCGAGGTCGAGATGGCCGAGACGATTTGCCGCCGGGTGCCCTCGATGCAGAAAGTTCGCATGACCAACAGCGGCACCGAAGCGACCATGAGCGCCATACGCCTCGCTCGCGGCTACACGGGGCGCCCTTACATCATCAAGTTCGCCGGGTGTTATCACGGGCACGTGGACAGTTTGCTGGTGGCCGCAGGCAGCGGTGCTCTGACGCACGGCGAGCCCGACAGCGCGGGGGTGCCGCGCGAGTTTGCCGCGCTGACGCTGGCCTTGCCCTACAATGATCCGCAGGCGGTGCGCGAGGCCTTCGCACGCTACCGCGGGCAAATTGCGGCGGTGATTGTGGAGCCGTACCCGGGCAATGCGGGCTTTTACCTGCCCAAGCCGGGCTTCCTCGAGTTTCTGCGCGAGGTGACGGAGCGCGAGGGGGCTTTGCTGATTTTTGACGAGGTGATGACGGGGTTCCGCATTTCTCCGGCGGGCGTGCAGGGCAAGATCGGCCTGACGCCCGATCTGACAACGCTGGGCAAGATTATCGGCGGCGGGTTTCCGGTGGGCGCCTTCGGCGGCCGCCGGGACATCATGGACTGCGTTTCTCCCCTCGGCCCCGTTTATCAGGCCGGCACCCTCAGCGGAAACCCCGTGGCGATGGCCGCCGGACTCGCGCAGCTGCGCGAACTGGAGGCCACCGATGCCTATGCGAGGCTCGAGGCTCTGGGGGCTCGGCTCGAGGAAGGGGTGCGCGGCATCCTGCATGATCTGAGCCACCCGCTGACCTTCAAGCGCAGCGGTTCGATGTGGTGCCTCTTCTTCACCGAGCGCGACGTGACGGATCTCGATTCGGCGATGAGCGGTGATTTCGGGCTGTTCCGCCGCTACTTCCTCTCGATGCTCGAGCAGGGGGTCTACGTGGCACCGTCCCCGTATGAGACGGGCTTCATCTCGACGGCTCACGGCGAGGCCGATATCGACGCGACGATCGCGGCCATGCGGCGGGCGCTGACGGTGGCGTTTGCGGGCTGATGCGCCGCGCCGTATGGCACGCAAAAGTCTTGCCAAAGCGGCACGCGCAGGTTATGATACGGACATGATGCAACGTTTTACCGCTTGTTTGCTCACGGGGCTCTTGGTGGCGGCACTTGCACCCGAGCTATCCGCTCAAAGTGCCGAGGTCACGGAGCAGGAACGCGACGTGGTGCGCGTGGTGCGCCACCCCGACGGTACGCGCTCGTATTACAAGCGCCAAGTCGGGTGGAAGGGGATGCTCTGCGCCACCTACACGGCCAGCGGCAAACTCGCGGCAATCAACGATTACACCGAGAGCCGCTACGGGCAGCTGCTGGGCTGCGTGATTTACAACGACAAGCACGAGGTTATCTACAAGGTGTCGTACGGCTATGACCGCAAGTCCCGCCTGATCGAGGAGCGCATGTATTCCTACCCCGAGAAGAAGCTGGTGCAGCGCGTGATTTATCGCTATGACGCGCGCGGCAAGCGTTCCAAGCCGCTCATCATCTCGCTCAACCCGAATGCGGCCGAGATCACCCCGACGCTGAGTGAGGATGCCGCCCGCATCCATCAGGAGCTCCGATCGGGCAAGGGCTCTCGCCGCTGAGGGGCCGCTCCGCTCTCTTTGCACCTTTTCCCCCTCTTTTTTATCTTTTAACCTTTTTCATCTTTTCACCCTTTCTCCTTTTCCCTTTTCACCAACTCCCGACTCCCGACTCCCATCTTCCGGCTTCCCAACGCGTACTTTTTCACAAATCTTATGGAGGTTTTTTCTTGGCAGGACAAAGATGCCGACGGCAACAAGGTCATCTATGAGGCGTCGTACTTCGGCGGCTGGTGGCAACTGGCCAGCGCCCCGAAGGTGGGGCGCGCTCAGAAGGATGAGGTGAGTTTCACGCCCGCGGAGTTCACGGAGGACACCTGGGCGGCTCTGCGCGATTTGCTCTGGCGCAAGTACCAGCGCCGGCGCGTTTCGTGGGATATGGTGCAGCACGTCGACGATATCATCGCCGGCAAAGCCCGCAACGAGCGTCGCGATCGACGCGGACACCAAGGAGCAGAGCGCCATGACCGATGACGAGATGATCAACTGCCGGGTGCCCGAGCGCCAGCTCGAGCGTGCCATTGCCATCATGCACCGCCTGCGCGCTCCCGGCGGATGCCCTTGGGATGCCGAGCAGACGCACGACAGCATCGTGTCGAATCTCATTGAGGAGTGTTACGAGAGCATAGACGCCATTCGCGCCCGCGACTGGGCGCACCTGCGCGAGGAGCTGGGCGACGTGCTGTTGCAGGTGCTCTTTCACGCTGAAATGGCGCAGGAGAACCCCGACGCGGGCTTCGGCATTAACGAGATTGCCTGCGAGCTGTCCGACAAACTGGTGCGCCGCCACCCGCACGTCTTTGCCGCGGCTCAGGTGGCCGACGCCGAAGGGGTTGTCAGCCAGTGGGATCAAATCAAGCGCCGCGAGCACGACATCGAAGACAAGCCCTATCTTCAGGATTGCGGCAAGGGACTGCCCTCCCTGCTTCGGGCTTGGAAGATGACCAAGAAGGTCGCCAAGGTCGGATTCGACTGGCCCGAGCACGCCGGCGTGGTCGACAAAATCCGCGAAGAGACCGACGAGGTGGCGGAGACGCTTTCTCTGCCCGACAGCGATCCCCGCGTGCAGGAGGAGCTCGGCGATTTGCTCTTCACGGTGGTGAACCTCTGCCGCCGCCGCAAGGTCGACCCCGAGTTGGCTCTCGACGCGGCCAACCGCAAGTTTGAGCGCCGCTTCAACGCGCTGGAGGCTTTGCTGAAGGCCCGGGGTATCGGCCTGAAGGAGGCGACGGCCGAGCAGATGGAAGAGGCTTGGCAGCAAGTCAAAGCGGGAAAGGAGTGTTGAATGCGGAATCGCCTGCTGTTGTGTTTGGGTCTCTCGGCGGCTCTGCTGCTGTCATCCTGCTCGCTCTTCGGCGGCAAAGCCGAGGAGAAGAAGCAGGATCGCGCCCCGGTCGCCGCCGATCAGCTGCCGCAGCTGGGCAACCCGCTCCTCGCCAACAAGGGCGATATCAACGCCGTCAACCTCAACGTGGCGACGGAGGAAGAGCTGCGCAATTTCGATAACGGCGCGGAGGGCGAGCTGATTTTCTCCGACCCCGACGACATTGAAGCCAGCGAGGAGCAAATCAACGCTCTCTACGAGAATCGCCGCCGCGGCAACGGCTGGATTTCCGATTACAGCACGGCGCTGCGTCTGGCGCGCCGCACCGAGCGCCCGATGCTCATTTGGTTTCACGACTCCATGGCCAGCCCGAAGAGCAACGCGCTTGCCGAGGCCGTGCTCAACACGCCGTCTTTTGACTCCTGGTGCGACAACCGCGTGATCCGCGTTCTGCTCGATGACAGCGAGACGACCGATGAGTTCACGGGGCACAAATCGCGCTATTCGCTCAACGATCTTCGGGCGATGGGGCGGCGCTTCGGTGTCTCGCGGCGCCCGGCCGTCGTCGTTGTTTCGATGTCCGGCCGTGTAACACCCGTGATCGACGGCGTCGACGATACCGACTGGAAGGCGCGCGAGGCTGAAATCTGCAAGGCTCTCGAGAATGCCGAGAGCGATTATGAGGATTACAAGGACAAGCTGCGCGACAAGGGGTACCGCGATTGGACGCGCTCCAACCGCCGAGGCACGTTCTTTGCGAAGCTCCAGCGCGTCGACCGCGCACGCGGCGTCGCCTATCTGCGCCAGGTCGGCGGGCGCGTCTTGCGCATGAGACTCAAGAGTATGACGGCGGAAGACGCCGCCTACGTCGAATCCCGCTCCCCAAGCTCCGGCAGCAAGAAAAACTGAAAAAGCCGATAGCGCCTCGCGGCGGTGCAGGGGAGCCGTCCGCGGCTCGGTCGGCTCCCTCCGCAAGGGTCACCTTCCATGAACAAGTCTGAAGCAACGAAAGCGCAGATCATGCGTGCGGCCATCGCCCAGTTCACGGCACTGGGCTATCGCGGCGCGGCCGTGCGCGACATTGCTCAGGCCGCCGGGGTGAACATCGGGCTGATCCGCTACCACTTCGGCAGCAAGGCTGATCTGTACCGCGATACCCTCGCCTTCCTCGCGGAGCAGTACAATGCCGTCTGCCTCGAGGCTCTCGCCGAGGCGCGGGCGAGCGGCTCGGCGGAGGAGGTGATTTACTCGTGGCTGGCCGCGCCCATCACGCGCTGGCGCGATGCTGCGGTGGCCGACGGCGAGCAGGTGCTCGCCTTTCTGAACAAAATGGGCTATGAGAGCCCCGAGCTCACCCGCGACGTCTACGAGTCGCATTACTCCTGGGCCTTGCAGGAGTGGCAGCAGGCCGTGCTCGACTGCTTCCCCGGCCTGTCTCGCACGGATTGGCTCTGGTGCCTGACCAGCCTGCGCGGCATGTATTTCAACCTCGTGGCGCACGACGAATTCACGCTCTGGGGCTTGCCCCGCATCGGCGACCGCGAGGCCGCCATCCGCCGCCTCGCGTCCGATATGGTCGCCCTGCTGCGCACCTACGCGCAGGGCTGACGGACGCTGGGGTTGGCGGACGCCGGGGTTGGCGGACGCCGGGGTTGACGGACGCTGGGTCTGCACTGCATTTTCAGGGTGCGGCGATATGGTGCCGACCGCTTGAAGGGCAGGGGCACTTGCCCACCTGTGCCGGGCGGCAAGTGCGAGGAGGCGCCGACGGAGCCGCGGCAGAGAAAAAGCCCCTCCCCCTCGGCTCTCAGCCCCGCCCCGCGTCCGGAGCAGCGGCGGGCACGCGCGTCATGAGCTCATCCCAGCGCTGTTTGGCCTCGCGTATTTGCTCGGCGGTGACGGAAGGTGAGAGCTCCCACGTCAGCGGCATGCTGCGGGTGAAGAAACGCGGCAGCAGCGTCTCGAAGTCCACATCGCCGCCGAAAAAGGGAGCGCGGTGGTCGCGTGCGGGCCACTGCACGTCATTGACATGAGCGCCGAACATCAGCCCCTGCAGACCGGCCAGATACTGCGCGTGATCGAGCAGCAGCAGATTGTGTTTGCGCTGAATGTGGCCGAAATCATGCCAGTAGCGCACGGAGGGCTCGTCGCGGAACTCCTGCAACAGGCGCGGCATCTCAAGCTCGCCGGGTACCTGCTCCAGATGGCTCCGCCCCTCGACGGCCAGCACCAGCCCCAGCTCGCGCGCCTTGGGAAGCAGCGCTTCGAGCGCTTGCCGCGCACGCTCGTAGTAGAGCGGAGCCAGCTTTTCGCGCCTGCGAACCAGCTGCCCCTTGAAGCGCAAATACTCGCGGCTGCCCAACTGCCCGTGGCGGGCGTAGCGCTCCAACTGCCGAGTGCCCGCCCGCCCGCGAAAGAGCTCAACCGAGCCCATGTGTAGCACGACGTAGCGAGCCCCGAGGCGAGCGGCCACCTCGAGCGTCTCGCGCGTCAGCCGCAGCGCCCGCTCGCGAACTTCCGCGCGGTGCGACGTGAAGCGAAAGGCGTCGGGAGCATCGCCCGGAACATCGAGCGGTGCCGGGCAGAAGTTGTGCACGCCTTCCACGCGGATACGCTTCTCATCCACCGCCTTGATGATGCCCGGCAACATGCTCAGCGAAAGACCGTGCGAAGCCTCTATGGCGTCGAAGCCCAACGCGCGGATTTCATCGCACATGGCGCCGCCGTCCTTGTGGCGCTTGCTGTTCCAGCAGCTCGAAAAAACATTCACGCGGGGGAGTGTATCAAATCTTGCCGCGCGCGACAAGCGTTTTGACTCCCGCCCGTCGGCGTGCCGCGTACCGCATGACAGGAGCGGAAAGCCCCGCAGCGCGTTCGCCGAGACCCCGGGCCGTCAGCCGGAGCCGCAGTCTGAGCCGAACTCGGGAACACCCGGCGCGAATCGCGCGTTCCGGCGGCGTATCCGTGTCATGAGCCGCCATTCGGAGAAAATAAACTTCTCAATGAGCTCCGCCTGTGATATATAGCGGGCATGAACAAGTGGATCAAGTGGATGCTCATGCCCCTTTGCGCCGTTGCCATGCTGCCCGGCAGCGCCTCGGCGGATGAAACGACTCCTCGCGCCGACGACCTTCTGGCCGCCGTCCGCAAGATGACCGTCAGCCAAGGCGAGCGCGACGTGCGCGGCACCATCCGCAAAGGCCGCAACCAAGTCCCCTTCAGCCTGAGTTCCCGCGGCGATACCATCGTGTTCCAGTACAAGCAGAAATCCGGCTGGGAGCGCTTCGACGTACGCATCAGCGAGACCAACGTCAGCCTCTATCGCGTCACCGGCAACAAGGCCGCGCAAATGTCGCCCAAGGACTACACGGACACCATTGCCGGCACGGACGTCTGCTACGAAGACCTCTCGCTGCGTTTCCTCTACTGGAAGGGCGGTCGCGTTCTGGAGGATACTTCGGATTCCCGCATCAAAGGACGCGACTGTTACATCGTCGAAGTCCCCAACCCCAATGCCGACATCGGCCAGTTCGCTTGGGTGCGCGTCTGGGTGGACAAAGAAAACGGCACGACTTGGCAGATTGACGGCTACGGTCGAGACGGCAAGCTCAAAAAGCGCTTCACGATCACCTCGGTGCAGAAACTTTCCGACGGCTCGTGGTTCTTCAAGCAGATGAAGCTCGAGATCCGCAATCCGCAGAACCCGAGCCGCACGAGCGCCCTCAACTATCTGGAGATGGAGGACTTGCCCGACGCGCGCAAGTAAGCTCGCGCGACTGTCGGAGAAGGGGGGGAGGGGGTAACGCTCTCCCCGAACCCGCATGGAGTCTTGCCGCATGCGCCGCCTGCTGACCATTTTGCTGCTGTTGCTGCCCTTCGCCCTCTACGGGCTCTGGGTGAGGGAACAGCTGCCGGAGCTCGACAAAGACGCCGGCCCCTTGGCCGCGCTGCCGCTGTTGGGGCGCGTCCTGCCGGCACTCCTCATCCTCTGTCTGCTCGTTGTCTTCATCCTGCGGCATCGGATCCTGCCTCGGTGGGGGCAAAAAGTCGCCGAAAAACTCTACATGGGCAGCTACTTCCCGGACGAAGACAGCTTGGTCAGGCTGGTCGCTGAAATCGAGGCATCGAAGGACGAAGCCAAACTCGCCGATCTGGCGGTGCTCGTGCGTTCAGATCCCCACCGCCTGCGAGGCTGGCAGGAGCTGTCCCGCCTCCAAATGGAAAGCTTTCACAACGTCCCCGCCGCCCTCGACGCCCTCACCGAAGGAGCCGAATCCGTCAAAGATATCCAAGACCGGGCCCTCCTGTATTACCGCGCGGCCAAACTCATCGAGCAGGAGATGCCCGATCGGCCTGATCGCGCCAAGCGCATGTACGAACGCGCTGCCGCCTTCAGTGAAACCGTCTACGGCAAGATGGCCCTCAAACATCTGGACTGAGCCCCGCACTGCCCCTCCCGTCCTCCTCCGCGCCGCCCGCCGCCGCCGAGGCTCGCCGCCGCCGCACCGCGGAGCGTGAACACTCGGAGGGAAACGCCGCCCGCCGCCCGCCGCAGCGAAAAAACTTTTCCCGCGCCGCGCGCCTCAGTCGGACGCCCTCCGCGGCAGAGGGGGGGGAGGCAGCGCCGTCGCCTGCGGACTCCGGCAGCCTGCGCGCGGCCCGGCGTGCGCGAGCGGGCTCTGCGGGCTCTGCGGGCTCTGCGGGCTCTGCGGGCGCGAGAGCGTCGAGAGCGCCGAGAGTGCCGAGAGTGCCGAGAGCGTCGAGAGAGACGAAGCTCCCCATAAAGAGCCCGAATCGTCGAATTTGCTCCTCAGTATTCGTAAGAGAATCAACACTCAGCGATTCAAAACGGCGAAAAAACGGGAGTTTGTTATTAAAAACAGCTCTGCAGAACCTATGCGTGCTATATCCTGATAAATAAGGCAAAAGAAAAAAATTAAAAATCCGTTGCTTGAATCGCCAAAATGTGCTTTATATGGCTGAAAGCAATCGCATCCGATGATGTATCGAGTATGGGTGATGTGGTTCTGTTGATGAGCGACGATGAGAAGTACATAAGGCAGGTATATGTGGAGCCTTGATCGACTGCCGCGCACGCTCATTGGAGCCGGCGGAGTGCGGCTTATCGATATGCCGGGTGTTGTTTACCCGCGCGAGGTTATTGCAGGCAGGAAGGGCTGGGACAGGCGCAGCGGCCGTCCCTACACGAAGGTCCCAGAATGGGGTATTTCTTCGCGCGAAGCCGCGAGACTGATGGGGTGCACCCTCGCCTCCGCACGCGCCACGCTCTCACGACACAAGGTGAGGCGGCGCAAAGTGCAGGGCGACGATAAGGTGATGCGCCTCTATTGGAAAAAGGAGCAGGTGATGGCGCTGGTGGAGAGCCGCGCACCCTTGGCCGACAAAAGACCGCCGAAGCTCATCACCGTCCCCGAGGCGCTGGCCATTCTCAAGGTGGCGCGCAGCTCGCTGTATCGCTACGTGCAGCGAGGGCGCCTCCGGGAAGTCAAGATGCGCTTCTCCTCTCCGCAGCGGGGTGCGAGAGTTAAGAGCCTCTTCGTTCGAGCAGAGGTGCGAAAACTGGCCGTCTACCTGAGGGCTCTGCGCGAAAAGGAGCGAGAAATCAACCTTCTGCGCAGCGGTGCTCCTGAGTCAAAGCCCGAAAGATCCGAGCCCGGCGACTCTCAGCGGTAGCGCGCGAAAATGGTCTCGCTCTCGTTCGGCCGAAGCTTGAGCTCGTCGATGATGCTGTTGCGCATCGTGAGAGCAGCCTGCAGCGCAGCCTCGGGACTGCCGAATTGCTTGTCCGAGAAATATTTGGTGAACTGCCTGCTGTTGCGGCAGATATTGAGACGCCAGCCTTGGAAGGCCGTCGTGTCGTACGTGTATCGGGTGATGTTTTTGATTTTCATGGAGCCAATACTGAAACACCACTAAAAAAGAGAAGTTTCAAATGGCGCTTAAAAAAAAGAAAAAAATCACCCCTTTCAGCACCGGATTTTTCGCCCCGACGGATGCGCCGCCGCGTGCCGCAGCGGGCGCGGGGCGGCACGCCGAGCCGCGATCAGATGATTTTGCGCTCGCTGAAGAGCTTGGCACGCGTCGGGTCCGTGGCGGCTAAGTGCGTGTAGCCGACGGCCAGCGCATCGGCGGCATCGGGGGCAGGGGTCTCCGTCAGGCGGAGCATGGCGCGCATCATGAAGGCCACTTGCTGCTTGACGGCTCGCCCCTTGCCGACGGTGGCGAGCTTCACGCAGCCGGGCGGGTATTCAACGATGGGCAGGTCGTGCAGCGCGGCAGCCAGCACGCTGGCACCGCGTGCCGAGCCCATCGAGATGGCGGTGCGGTGCGACTGCACGTAGATAATGGCCTCAATGGCCAGTTCGTCGGGCTTCCAGCGGCGGATCAGCGAGCAGACCTGCTCGTGGATGGCTCGCAGGCACGAGCTCTGCGGCATGGAGGCAGGCAGACTCAGCGTGCCGTACTCGAGGGCGCGGGCCTCGCGGTAGTCGCCTTCGAGTACGGCGTAGCCGGTGTTGCGGATCGCCGGGTCTATGCTCACGACGCGCATGGCGTATCAGCGACGGCGGCGTGGCTTGGAAGCGGGGCGGGGCTTGCGCACGGGCCTCAGCTCGGTATCGAGCAGAGCCGTGTAGGCGTAGGGGAAGCCCTCGAGCTTGCGGCGCTCGATTTTCTGCTTGATGAAGCCTTCGACGCTCTTGGCGAAGTCAATCTCGTCTGCCGTCAGCAGCGTGAAGGCATCGCCCGTGGCTTCCGCGCGGCCCGTGCGCCCGATGCGGTGCACGTAGTCCTCGGGGTTTTCCGGCACGCGGTAGTTGATGACGTGCGTCACGCCGCTGACGTCAATGCCGCGTGCGGCCACGTCAGTCGCGACCAAGATGCGGTATTTGTCCTCTTTGAAGCCGCGCAGTGCCTCCATGCGTTCCTTCTGGGGGATATCCGAGTGCATGACGGCCACCTGACCGTCCCAGCCGTTGTTGATCAGCAGGCGGCTGACGGCATCGGCTTCTTTTCGCGTGCGGGTGAACACCATGAGGTTGCGGAAGTCCGTCGACTTGACGAGAGCGAGCAGCAGATCATCGCGCTGGTCGAGCCCCACGGGGTAAAAGGCATGCGAGATGGTGGCCGCCACCTCGCGCCGGGCGATGGCTATTTCTGCGGGGTCCTCCCTGAGGCACCACTTGGCGAAGCCGCGGAGAATCTGCGGCATCGTCGCCGAGAAGAAGAGCGTCTGCCGCCCCTCCCAAGGGCAGAGATTGACAATTTTGCGCACGATGGGCAAAAAGCCCATATCCGTCATGCGGTCGACCTCGTCGAGCACCAAGTGCTTCACCTTCTTGAACTTCATCGTGCCCCGGTAGAAGTGGTCAACCAAGCGTCCGGGTGTCGCAACGACGACATCCGCGCCCGCCTTGAGCGCCTCGGACTGGGCGCCGTAGCCCACGCCGCCGTAGAGCAGGGCGACGCTGATATCGGTGTGTTTCCCGTAGCTGCGGAAGGCCTCCGCCAGCTGATCCGCCAGCTCGCGCGTCGGTTCGAGCACGAGAACCTGAGGCTCGCCGGTATGCTCAATCATGGAGAGGAGAGGCAGTGCAAAAGCCGCGCTCTTGCCCGTGCCGGTTTGCGAGGCGCCGATGACGTCGCGTCCCTGCAGCACGCAGGGAATGGCCTGTTCCTGAATGGGGGTGGGGTGCTCGTAGCCGCAGTCTTTGACGGCTTCCAAAATGGGGGCTGCAAGGCCCAATTCTTCAAACTTCATCGTTTCTTCTTGTTTCTTCTTTGACTTCTTTTTGCTTCTTTGACTTCTTTGACGTGTTTCGGGCTTCCCGGCGTCATGGGAGGCGGTGCCGACCGCCGCCGTGTCCCCTGCGGGGCGGGCGCCGCCGTGCATCAGCACAGCCAAGGATTGTTGAGGAGCTCCTCCTGCAGCGTGGTGGCCGGACCGTGCCCGCTGAGGATGGTCAGCTGAGGGTCGAGCCCCTCGAGTTTCTCTTCGATGCCGTTGAGCAGACTGCGCTGGCTGCCGCCGGGAAAGTCCGTTCGGCCGACGGAACCGGCAAAGAGAACATCGCCCGTGAAAAGCGTCTGCCTTTCGTCGAGGCGGTAGACGAGGCTGTCGGGCGAGTGGCCGGGCAGGGGAATGATCTGCCACTTCAGACCGCCCCAATCAGCATGGCTGCGCTGATCCCCCATCACGTCATCCACGCGGTACGGGGCGACGTTGAGCTTGAGCCCCCAGTCGAGACGGGCGAAATCTTCGAGCGTCAGGCGGCGGTCGTAGGGCGAATGCGCATGGATGAGGCAGCCCGTATCCGCCTTGAGCTGCGCGGCATCCTCGACGTGGTCAAAGTGCTGATGCGTCAGCAGCAGGTGCGTCAGGCGGGCCCGGTCGGGCATCTGCTGCTTCACCCAAGCCGCAAAACCGGCAGGAGCGTCAATGGCCACATAGCCGTCAGCCCCCTCAATCAGATAACCATTGCACATGGTCGATCCCCCCGTGTAGACGCGGATACCGTTGCTCATGCGCGCAGTATACACCAGCCCGGCACGCTTGACCAGTCCAAACTGTCTGTCAAAATGCTCATAGGCGCTCCGCGCCCCGCGCACGGCCATCCCGAGAAAGGCGGGGATACGAAGAAACCGCCCTCTCCCGAAGGTGAGGGCGGTTCGGTTAAAATTGAGCCGGAGAGAACTCCGCTGCGTCAGGCATTGATGCTGAAATGGCGACGAATGTCGGCGAAGATGCGATCCCGGAGAGAACGCGCCTTGTCCAAATTGCGGGTCTTGAGGGAGAAACGAAGGCGCTCCGCCGTTGCGTCGGGCTTGTGAACGGTGACGTGGCACCACCACACACCGCGGTTATTCCACAGGTGATGGTTGACGTTTTCATCATTGATGCGAAGGGCGATCTTGGTCTCTTGCTTTCTCATAACTTTGTGTTCGATGGGGCTTTAACTTGCGGGAGGCTCCCTGCCGGCACACCGTCTGCTCGCGCAGACCGGTCAACAGTCGACGCCTCGGGGTCCTTATCCTAGGACACGCGAGACGTCGAAATGTTCAAAAAAAGTTCGGGAAACTTGATTTAGCCGACGATGATGCCGGCCTTGCGAAGCGTGGCCATGGCTCCGTTGCGCGAAATCGAGCGCAGAGCCTTGCAGGTCAGCTTCATGCGGATGTAGCCACCCTTGCCGTTGTTGAGCTCCGGAACCCAAATGCGCTTCTCCTGCAGGTTCGGGTAAACGGTGCGATTGACCGTCTTGGTGACGTGACGGCCGATACCGCCCTTCTTCTTGGCAAGACCGGAGCGGTGAATGCGACGGCCCTTGTGCGGGGTTGCAAGTGTGATATCGCAGATTCTGGACATAAGCTTATAATGAGGTTAAAGAGTTTGCGGGGCACCATTTTACACAAAATCAGGCTCACGTCAAGTAAAACTACGACTTTAGACAAAAAAAGAGCCGCAAAACAGCTAAAAAAGACGAAAAATTGTTGTTATCAATAAATTGTCACAATACGGGCTTGACCTTTCGTGCGAATACGGATAACATCCGCTATGTCATGGGCAGCGAGGCTCGGTTTTGCCTGTCTGCTTCCGCAAAAGGACGACGATCCGAACTTTCAACCCTAACACCAATACGAGAACGATATGAAACTGAAGTGCTTATCAGTCGCCGTGCTCTGTGCCGCATCCCTGTTGGCGGTCTCCTGCTCCTGGGATGACGGACATTACGGGGTTTACGGCTATGCGGGCTCGAGTGCTTGGAATTCAGCCTGGTATGACTCGAGCGGTTACCCCATTTACGGTTATTGCAACGGGCGGCCCGTTTACGGTTACACGGCTGCCGGCGGGGCAATTTTCTCCTTGGCAGCGCTGACGGCCGGCTGCCACGTGCCAAACTGGGGACCGGCACCTTGGTATCGCGG
This sequence comes from Candidatus Parakkermansia intestinigallinarum, assembly GCF_944389695.1. Lineage (NCBI taxonomy): Bacteria > Pseudomonadati > Verrucomicrobiota > Verrucomicrobiia > Verrucomicrobiales > Akkermansiaceae > Candidatus Parakkermansia > Candidatus Parakkermansia intestinigallinarum. The sequence goes on along the minus strand of NZ_CALXNG010000006.1, from coordinate 34,139 downwards.
TACGTATCGCTATGTTCCGTACGTGGTGCGCACGGCGCGTCCTCCGCACTTCCCGACCGGCCACAATCCCGGGGTGCGCCCGCCGCGCCCTTCGAATCGCCACGATAATGACCGCATTTTCAAGCAGCATCAGCAGCATTGGAAAAATATTAGCCACGGCAGGCCCGGTGCCGGAAAGCCCGGTGCCGGCAAGCCCACCGTCGGCAAGCCCGCCGTCGGCAAGCCCGGTAGCCCCACGCACCACAACGATTGGAACAAGCGCCCCGGCATGACGAAGCCGGGAGCGGGGAACCTCCCCGGCCGCCCGAACTTCGGCAACTCGAACCGTCCGAACCAGCCCTCCTTCGGCAACTCGAACCGCCCGAACCGTCCGAACTTCGGCAACTCGAACCGCCCGAACCGTCCGAACTTCGGCAACTCGAATCGCCCGAGCCGTCCGTCCTTCGGCAACTCGAACCGTCCCAACCAGCCGTCTTTCGGTAACTCGAATCGCCCGAGCCGTCCGAACTTCGGCAACTCGAATCGCCCGAGCCGTCCGTCCTTCGGCAACTCCAACCGTCCGAGCCGCCCGTCCTTCGGCAGCTCCGGCCGCCCGAGCCGTCCGTCCTTCGGCAGCTCGAGCCGCCCGAGCGGACCCTCTGCGGGTAGTTCCGGCCGTCCGAGCGGACCCTCGGCGGGCAGCTCCGGCCGCCCGAGTGCTCCGGGCGGAGCGCCTCAGCCGCGCTGATGCGCCTCGACTCCGCCTCTGTCATCTCCCTGCGCCGACCGTGCGCAGGGAGTTTTTTGGGCGCGGCGTCCGGCGCGGGCGCCCCGTGACAATTCCCCCGGCCTCGCCGCAGGCGAAGCCGGGGGAAGTTTCATCTCCCGTACGTCCGTGCGCGTCCGCGTCAGAGGCGGCGCCCGAAGGCGAGGCGGTCGTACTGCTCGTTGGCGTAGCGATGCTGCGGGTGGTTCGTGCGCATGTAGGCCTCGTAGAGGGGGTGAGACGGGTCTGAGGCGATGCGTCGCGCCTCGGCGGGGCCGTCGGGGGCGCTGCCTCGGCGCATCGGCGCCTCCTGCGTTTGCCCGGCGGCCGCCAGCATCAGGCGGGCGAAGTCGGGGTTGGCTCGCAGGGCAGGGTTCTCCACCAGAGCCCTCACATCCACCTGCGCCTCATCGCCGAGCCGCGACAGGAAATTGCCGATGCTCTGCATATTGTCCTCATACTGCTCGCCCCATTCGCGGCGCAGGTCGGCATCGGCCGCCTCGACCGCCTGCTGCTCCGCTGCGCGGCAGCGCTGCAGCATGCCTGTGCCGAGCTCGCTGTAGCGCTCACTGAGCGCCTGCATGGCGCGCGGCGGCACCCCGTAGCGGTAGGCGACATCCGCCAGCTCGGCGGCCAGCGCCTCATCCCAGATCTCGCCCTCGGCGCCTTCGGGGCGCTCGAGGCGGTAATCCTCGGCCTTTTCGGGCAGACCGACCGCCAGGCGGAAAGCCTCCATGCGGGGAGCGTCGTCGGGGTCGGGATAGCCCTTGAGGCGTTCGAGGTGTGCGTAACTCTTCGCCAGCGCCTCGGGGCGGCGGAACTTCGCGAGGCTGGCGGCGTAGGGCTCAAGCTCCCCGAACTGCTTGTACCACTCCGGGGCGAAGCTGCCGTCGTCGGCCAGCAGCCCTGCGGGAGGCAGTGCGGCCGCCGCTTCGGCAGGCATGCCGGCGCCGAGGGCGCTCATCGCTGCCGGGGTGGGCTCGGGTGCGGGAACACCGGGCGGCAGGGCTGCTTCGCCGACCTGCGCGCGCGGATCAATCTGTGTGCGGATCATGTTCGTATTCATTGTTGTTTTCTGTGGCTTCCTGCCGTGCCAGATCCAGCTGGCGGCGGATGACGAGGAAGACTTCTCGCTGCGCATCGCGGCGCATGGCATCGAGCGCATCATACTGGCCGGCCTTGCCCTGAAAGACGGGCAGGTCAACTTCAAAGCGTTCTTCGAGGCGTTGCAGGACGGCTTCGCCCGAGTCGCTGCCGAGCACCTCCAGCAGGAGGCGGCGATCCCGCCTCGCCTGCTGTGCAAGCTCGTGCAAACTGCGTGGTTGTCGCGTATTCATCATGTCGTGTCCGGTTGAAACATTGTCTCTCCTCAAAACGGAGCCGCCCCCGCCGTCGGCGCACCGCCTCCTCCCGCAGCCGTTGCCTGCTGAGCGGCGGCCAGTGCCGCCTGCTGTTGCTCGGCGGCCTCGGCCTCGCGCTTGCGCCTCAGGCGGCGCACGTTGCTCAGCGGGCGCAGAATCTCCTCCGGAGCCCCGTTGAGCCTCGCCGCAAGGCGGAAACTGCGCTCCAAATCAACATGGTCGCAAATACCCGCATCCAAACCGCTCAGCTGCTGCATCAATTGCAGCGTCGTGCTGATACCCTCACTCCGGATGCGGCTCATGATGGTCGCAATGCGCCCTTGGTAAACGACATGCGGCTCGGCGATACTCATCTCGCCGCGTCGGTCGGCCTGCATCACCGTTGTCGGCGGCTGCGGGAACTTGCCCTGCCGGAACAACTGCGCGAACAAGCGCTCCATGAAAGGCTGAAAATCCGTCGCAAAGAGAGTAAACGAAGGAGAGAATAGCATCACGCGCTCATTCTCGCGGGCGTAAACCTCCGTCGCGCTCATCTGCTGCTTGCGCTCGCTCCAAAGCTCGAGCATCGGAACGAAAAACGCGCGGTTGATCGCCTCCTGCTTCTGCTTGAGGCGGTCCATCCCGACATCGTAGCGGCCCTGCGTAGCCCACTCGCGCGGGAAGCCGAGGCTGGCGCTCTCCGTGTTGATCAGCGTGCGCCCGCCCGCCCGCAAATCAACCTCGCCCACTTGATTCGCCAGCTCGAGAATGCGCGGAAAAGCCGCGATCTCACCCAGCGTATCAAGAATGCGGTTGAGAAACTGCGCCTGCCGGATATCGGGGTAAACGAGCCTCGCCGGAGCCAGCCCGTAGGGCCCCTCGCCCCACTTCAAAAAGCGCGTCACCATGTAGGGCATCTCGCGGTAGCCGCCCTCCTCGACAACGCAGGAGTCATCGAGACTGTAATACACGCTGCTCCAAGCCATATTGGCGGCGTTATCGCGGCTGCGGTCGCGGCGGCGGCGCGGCTGCACGACATGCAGAAAGCGCAGACTGCCCTCATGCGGGTGGCGCCCGGCATCGAGCAACGCCCGCGCCCGCGGCCCCAGCGCCTTGCGGCCGAACTGCGAGGCCGCCTGATGCGGCGTCAGGCAGAACTCCCGCATATAAGTGTCGATATTGCCCTCATCATTCTCGGCGCAGACAAACTGCCCGCAGGGAATGTGGCGGAAAAGCAGGCGGCCGTTGCGTCCCGTCCCGCTGAACAGCGAGCCGGTTCCCAGCCCCACGCGGTCCAGAAAACACTCGTGCAGCTCGGTGTAAAAATTGCTCAGCGCCAGCTCGCGGTTGGCAATCTCCGAACAGCGGGCATACCACGACTCCGCCTCGTCTCCGGCGTCGGGATCCGGGCTGCTCCACTTGAACCACTGCTCGTTGCTCGGCGTCATATACGACATATGCCCGCTGGCCAGCTTCTGGCAAGCCTCCACCGCCGTCGTATCGCTCAACTCGCGGTGGTGGCGGGCATCGGGCAGCTCGTCGCGATCGCTCGGGCGGCCGGGCAGAACGTAGCGTCGCAGCTCATCCCACCACCCCTCCCACGGAGCGCGGATCGCCTTGAGCGCGTGGTAACCCGCAATAATGTCATCCATAGCAGTCATCAGCCCAGAGTCGTGTTGCTGCCGGAAACTTGGCTGCTGCTGCTGCTGCTGCTGCGAAGCGCCCCGCTGCGGTTGTTGTTGCGCGAGAGAATCGTGGAGAGCAGCCCGCGGCGCGTGCTGTCCTTCTGCTGCTGCCCGGCGGCGACATCTTCATCGTTGCTGACGGTGACAACGGGCGGATCCGTCTTAACCGTCGTCGGCGAGGACGGAGTCTTGAACAATTTGGAGAATCCCATCGTGTAGAGTATGTGTTTGTCTGTATCTTAAATCAAGCGCGACGCCCGCCGTGGCGCACCACGCGCCGCCAGCTCAGCCGATGCGGCCGACCGGAGCGGACACCCCGCATAAAACAGAGCAGGGGCAAAGGAGCAAGCATCGCCCCGAGTCGCAGAGCGAAGCCCAGATCACCGACCAGCAGGTGCACGTACCAGCCGTCTGCGCCTGCATGGTCTGCGTCGAGTGCCTCGGCCCACAACTCGGGCTTCCGGCTGTCAACCGGGCGCATCAGAACAAACAGTCGCGGCGTGCTGATGATCACAGCTCGCGGATTGCGGCTCAGCGCGGCCACATCGGCAGCCAGACTGCGCTTGCTGCCGGCGTAATAGCGGGCGGCGCCCTCTCTTGCATCCGTGCTCATGACCTGAGCATAGCGCGACCTCCGCCGCATTTCCAGCGTGCTGCAGGGGCGGGAAATACCTGCCCGCGCCGGGAACGGAAGAACACAGCACCCCCTATCGGTTGCGAGGAGCCGGGCTCTGTGACACCCTGAGGCTACACGCCTCTGCGTGACTGAACCATGAGCAACAGTACAAAACCATCAACAGATCTGACCGCCCCGCCGATTGAGCCCCCCAGCGCCCTCGGCATCTGCAACCTCGCCCTCTCGAAACTCGGCGAATCCCCCATCAGCGCCATCGACGCCAACGGCTCCCCCGCCGCACGCATGTGCTACCTGCACTACCACCCCGTGCGCCGCGAAGTCCTCATGGCTCACCGCTGGACCTTCGCCACGCGCCTCGTCACCCTCAGCGCATCGGACGAACTGCCCACAAACTCCGCCGCAGCGTCCGCCGCAGCAGCAGCGTCCGCCGGCACTGCATCGTCCGCCGCCGACCCCGATGCGGAAAGCGCGGGCAGCACCGCCGCCGACCCCGACGCCGCGTTCGGCCCGATGGCTCTCTTGCCGCACTCCCTGCCCGGCGACTGCCTGCGCGTCCTCGAAGTCAACCGCAAGAGCTGGATCCTGCGCGGGCGCAGCATCTACTGCCCCGGAGATCGCGTGCGCCTCCTCTACATCGCCGACCTCGAAGACCCCGCCCTCTTCGACCCGCCCTTCATCGACGCGCTCGCCACCAAACTCGCCGTGCGGCTCTGCATCCCGCTGACCTCCAGCACCACGGCTCGCGAAGCCCTCACCGAGGAATACAGGCGCCTCGTCCTGCCGCAGGCCGAGCACCTCAACGCCGTCCAGTGCTTCTCCAACGACAGCCACCCCCTCTACCGCCTCTGGAAGCAGAGCGGCAGCGTCAGCGAATGGTGAATAAGTCCGTGTATAAATGACATAAAGAACAGACAATCAAGAGATTATAATTGTGAATAACTTTGTGAATAAAAGGTGCAAAACTCATGAAAGCCATTGATTTTGCTTGTCATCTGCTCATGCGCGTCGAGCAGGATTCCATGCCCTCGGGCTGCCGTCTCGTCCTCCTGCTGGTCGCTGCGGGTCTTGATAACGCACAAGACATCGCCGCCATGTCGGGCCTTCGTGCCTCCAGCTGCACAAGCCTGCTGCGCAAACTGGCGCGAGAACACTACCTGCAAAGCGTCGCGGGAAGCGTCTACCTTCTCGCCCCGAAAGGCCGAGAATACGTCCGCCACCTCTTAACCTTCTTCTCCAGCCCCCCTCCATGCGGCCGAAGCGACACCTGACCATCGACGAAAAGCGCGACTGGCTTGCCGGCATCTTTCGCGACGAAAGCGGCGAAGTAAGCCACGCGGACAAATTCAAAGCCATGGCCGAAGACACCCGCCTCGCCATGCTCGAAGAAGAAGAGCGGCGCCGCAAAGAAAGCAGCACCCCGGCGCTCAACGCCTCCCTGCTCGACCTGCTGCCGCCCCCGCTGAGTCCTGCGGCGGGCAGATCGAAGCCCGAATCGGCCGACGGCAGAAGCTTCAACGAGGCTCGCTCGAGCGACTCACGTCACCCTCCCGCAAGCTAAAAGCATGGGGGCAGTACGTAACCTGCGGGCGCTTGCCGCCCGCCAGCGTCACCTCGACAACATCGAAGCGAAAAGACACCCGCCATCCCAGCAGCGACATCCACTTCACCGCCCCGCATCTCAGCATGCGGCGCTTCCTCACATCCACATGCTGAGACGGAGCCCCGAAGCGCTCGGTGGACAAACTCTTCACCTCGACAAAAACGAGCGTATCACCGTCTCGGCAAACCAGATCCAACTCCCCGCTCCGGCCCCAGCGAAAATTGCGCCGCAGCACCTTCATCCCTCGGGCCCGCAGCCAAGAAGCCGCCACCAACTCACCGTATCGGCCGAGTCGGCGCCGATCGGGCGTCTCCTCAGAACTCCAAGGGCAGCGCCATCTGTGCAACAGGTGCAAACGAGCGGCGATGATGCGGAGAAACTCCATATTCGCGCAAAGCCTTGAGATGAGCCGCCGTACCGTAACCGGCATGGCGGGCGAACCCGTACATCGGAAACTCGCGATCCAACTGCTGCATCAGATGATCGCGCGACACCTTCGCCAGAATACTCGCCGCAGCAATGCAGAGACAGCGGGCATCCCCCTTCACCATATTGCGAGAAGGCAGAGGAAAACCCGGCACCGCCAGACCATCAATCAGGCAGAAATCCGGCCTCGGGTTCAGCCCCTCCGCGGCACGCCTCATCGCCAGATGCGTCGCCCGCAAAATATTGAGGCGATCAATCTCCTCCACCGACGCCTCGGCCACCGACTTCTGCACGCGATCATCGCCCATCAGCGCCTCGAAGAGCACCTCGCGGCGCTTGGCGGAAAGCTTTTTGGAATCATTCAGCCCCGGCAACTCAAAATCCTCGGGCAGAATCACGGCCGCCGCCACCACCGGCCCGGCCAGCGGACCGCGTCCGGCCTCATCAATACCGCAAATGCGGGCGTAACCGGCCGCGCGAGCCTCTCGTTCCGCCTGCCGATCCGGGCCTGACCCCGTGCCCCCTGCCGCAGCGTCCCCCCTCATCGCGCCTCCTCCTGCGATGCGGGCGCACTGATCTCCTCACCGCCGCCCGATTCCCCGTGCCCCGCGCCATCGGAACCGCGTCGGCGAGCCGCCTCGGAGCCTTTCCCTGTCGGTCGCGGGTGCAACCGCATCATCTCCTCGCGCAAGCCCTGCGGCAGCCCCTCGCCCTCCTTGAGCAAGTGCAGCGCCTCAATATCATCCAGATAGCGACTCATCGGCGTATCGGGGCCGGGCTGCTCGCGGCGCAGCAGGCGCATCGTCTCCATATAAGCCTCAACATCGGCCGGAGCATCACCCTCGCGAGTCGTAATCTCATACCAATCCAGATAATCGCGCCCGCGTATACCCGTCTGCATGTAAGCCTGCCGCAACTCGCGGATCGGCCCGAGAATCCCCTGCACCTCATCCGGACTGCTGCCCTGCATCAGCTCCCCGATAGCGCGAATATACTCCGTCACAATCACCTGATACCCGGGGAAACAGCGATAACTCAGCTCCAACAACTGATCGATGTTCGTACGCGCCTGCCCCTGCCAATCCTCCAAGCGGCTCACCGCATAGGCATCATCGAGACTAATCGGGCGCACCTTGGCCGTGTACGGATCAAAATAGTGCAGCGTCAGCGCGGCAGAGAGCGCCTTATCCGACTCCATCGGCGTCAGCAACTCATCCGCCATCGGCGCAGCGTAAGCCGCCAACTCCAGAGCCCACCACTCACTGAGCAAATTATCATCCACCCCCAACTCCAAAAAGAACTTGGAAATCAGCTCATAGGGACCCTCCTCCGCCAGCGAGGCCGCCTTGATCAACTCGCGCACCCGGTCCGTCCCCCCCGGGCGCTTCATCAAACTGCTGATAAGCAGCCCGCAGGAAACATCGTACAGACGGCGGCTCGCGGCATCCAGCTTCCCGGGCGACGGCGTAGAAACAATCTTCTGCGGATCGGGCATCTCGGCGCGATGCGCCAAAGTCTGATACGTGCGCCGATCCGCCTTGCCCGTGCGGCAGAGAATCGTCTCATAAAGCCCGGAAACCAGCCACTCCGGCATACTCACCACATCCGGCAACTCATCACCCGTCAAATCGCGCAGCGCGTACTCGTAAAGCACCATCGCGATCACCGCGCGATCAAGCTTCTCCAGCTTAATACCCCCGCCGCAAAAAATACGAATCTGGAAATTCGGCTCCTGACCAATCACCCGCACATGCAAACGAACCGGATTCGGCGACGGCTGATCCGAATAACTGCCCAGCAAACGAATCGAAATAGAGTAGCGCCAATCATTCCCCAAACCCAACATACCGATCAACTGCGCCCTGAGCTCATCCGCCCGAGACGCAATCGCCCCCATGCGCAAAGCCTCACCGCCGCTCACCGAAAACATACGCGACTGAGACACCACATGCTTATCCTCCGCCTCCCCCGTCTCTTGCCGCGGAATCGTCGGGCGAATCGCCGGGCGCAAACGATCCGACGGCGTTGTCGCCCCCGCATCCGCCCCGCCCGCGGCATCCGGCGCAACCGCCCCGCCCGCGGCATCCGGCGCATCCGCCTCACCCGCATCAGCGGCATCCGCCCCGCCTGCCGCAGCGGCATCCGCCTCACCTGCGGCATCCGGCGCAACCGCCTCGGGCAGAGAATCCCCGGCCGGCAACTCATCCGTCGGCGTCTCAATAATCGTATCATCCGTCTGCTCGGCGGCAGAGTAGCAGGGCAGAGCCAGCGCGAGAACAAAAGCCCGTACGGAGACGCATTTCAGCATACCCCCATGCTACCAGAGCACCCCCGCCCCTGCAAGCACAAAGAACCGCAACGAAAAGCACAAGAGCAGCACCGAAAGCAGCGGACTTGACTCCGCGCCCCGCGGCGAGTAAAGTAGCAGCATGAAAATCGCCTCAAGCGCCGCCGTCCGCGCCGCCGAGCAACAGCTCTTTGCCCAAGGCCGCATCAGCTCCCTGCAACTCATGGACCGCGTCATCGCCCGCCTCGTCGAACTCTTCCGACCCGGTCGCAGCGAACTCGCCGACTTTCACCCCGAGCACATCATCGTCGCCGCCGGCAAAGGCAACAACGCCGGAGACGCCATCGGCCTCGCCGCCGCCCTGCGCCTCCCCGTCACCCTCCTGAGCACCTGCCCGCCCGACCAACTCAGCCCCGACACCCGCGCCCAGCTCGCCCGCATCCCCGCTGAACTCCTCAACCGGCAAGCCCCCGAGCCGCGCCCCAACACCCTCCTCATCGACGGCCTCCTCGGCTCCGGCGCGAGCGGCCCCCTGCGCGAACCCATCCGCAGCCTCGCCCGGCAACTCAACCGCCTGCGCACCGCCTCACCGCGCAGCCTCACCCTCGCCATCGACATCCCCACCGGCCTCGACGCCGACACCGGCCGGCCCGACCCCGACGCCATCCGCGCCGACATCAGCTGCCCCATCGGCTGCGTCAAACCCGGCATGCTCCGCGACGGCGCCGAGCAGTGCGTCGGGCGCCTGCTCCCCATCCCCCTCCCCGAAATCAGCATCGCCGAAGAACCCTCCTCCGGCCAAGCCCCCCGCGCCGTCGCCGACCTCGACCTCATGCGCGGCTGGCTCCCCCCCCGCCCCCGCAACAGCTACAAAAACAGCATCGGCCGCATCGCCCTCATCGCCGGCAGCCCCGGCATGATAGGTGCAGCCCAACTCGCTGCAGAAGCCGCCCTGCACGCAGGCGCCGGCCTCATCAGCCTCCACTGTCCGCGCAGCATCTACCCCATCCTCGCCGCCCGCATCGCCGCTGAAATCATGGTGCAGCCCATCGACAGCATCGCCGACATCCGAGAACCCCAAGCCCGCGCCCTCCTCATCGGCCCCGGCCTCGGCACCGCCCTCAGCCAAAGCGAAAAAAACGCCCTGCGGCAACTCGCCGAGCAATTCCCCGGCACCGTCGTCCTCGACGCCGACGGCCTCAACATCGCCGCCGCCGACCACTGGCAACCCCGCCCCAACTGGATCCTCACCCCGCACCCCGGCGAAATGCGGCGCCTCCTGCCGAGCGCCCCGAATGATCGGCTCGAAACCGCCCTCCTCTACCGCCGGCAGCACCCCGCCACTCTCCTGCTCAAAGGCGCCCGCACCCTCATCGTCGGCGACGAAGGCATCACCTACAACAGCAGCGGCGGCCCCTGCATGGCCAACGGCGGGCAGGGCGACGTCCTCGCCGGCGTCATCACCGCCCTCGCCGCCCAAGGCCTCAGCCCCCAGCGCGCCGCCGCCCTCGGCGCCTGGGCCTGCGGCCAGTCCGCCCTCCTCTCGCAGACCCGTCGCGGGCTCCCCCCCGCCGTCACCCCCGGAGAAGTCAGCCGCGGCATCGGCGAAGCCCTCGCCATGCTCCCCGGCGCATGAAAAGCAAAGCCCCCGTGCGCGAAGCCGCTGAAGCCGCTTGACAAAAGCCCCGCACTCTGCCACACTCCCTTCCGTGCTCGATCTCTGTCTGCTCGGAACCGGGGGCACCCAACCCCTCATGAACCGCTGGCTCACCTCCCTCGTCGTGCGCTACAGCGGCCACGCCCTGCTCATCGACTGCGGCGAAGGCACCCAAATCGCCGCCCAGCGCGCCGCCGTCAGCCTCAAACCCGTCGACAAAATACTGCTCACCCACCTGCACGCCGACCACGTCAGCGGCCTACCCGGCCTGCTGCTCACCATGGGCAACATGGGGCGCACGGAAAGCGTCTCCGTCATCGGTCCGCGCGGCACCGAACGCCTCATCGACGCCGTGCGCGTCATCGCCCCCAACCTCCCCTTTGACCTGCGCGTCAGCGAACTTGAAACCGAGCAGGAACTCATGTACTTCCTGGACTGCGACATCGAAGCCTTCGCCGTCCGGCACGGCGTCCCCTGCTACGGCTACAGCATCACCCTGCCGCGCGCCGGAAAATTCGACGCCGACAAAGCCCGCGCACTCGCCATCCCTCTCCCCTTCTGGAGCCGCCTGCAAAAAGGCGAAAGCATCGAACACGAAGGGCAGCTCTACACCCCCGACCTCGTCATAGGCCCCCCGCGCCGCGGCCTGAAAATCACCTACTGCACCGACTCGCGCCCCACACCCGCCATCGCCGCCGCCGCGCAAAACGCCGACCTCTTCATCTGCGAAGGCATGTACGGCGACGACGAATCCCTCCCCAAAGCCCGAGAAAACCGCCACATGCTCTTCAGCGAAGCCGCGCGCCTCGCCGCAGAAGCCGGCGGCGTGCGCGAACTCTGGCTCACCCACTACAGCCCCTCACTACCCAACCCCAAAGCCTACCGAGACATCGCCCGCTCCATCTTTCCCAACACCCACACCGCCCGTGACGGCTGGACAAAAGAACTCCGCTTCGAAGACGAGTAAGCTCAAACCTCTCCTCCGGCACCCATCAGGCAAAGCCCCCTCCGCCTCCCCTCTCCCCCTGCCCGCACCCGCGGTACAGGGATCTTTTTTTTGCCCGCCGCCGCAACCGAAAGCTTGACGCCTCGCCGACAAAAAACTTCGACAGCATGAACCCGAACCAAGCTCGGCTCAACACAGCCAAGCTCAAGCAAGCTCGGCAAAAAGCGTTCGCCGATGCAGCATGAATATGCGCAGATGTAATATTTTTGTAAAATAACGGATTGACATCGAAGCCAATAGACCATATGCTCGCATAGTCAAACCAGAATACATCGAGTTCATTCACCCTCTATCCTCCGCGGCAGCATATGAAACCACACCTCCCCGCATCCCTTCGCAGAGCACTGATCGCCTGCTTGGTCACCCTCGCTCCGGTCGCTCAGGCATATGACCTCTCTTGGTTTATCTATAACATCTATTGGGGCGTCGGAGAATATTTTTCTGACAGCCGACTGTTCCTCCCCGGAGACAACGTCACCTTCGGCCCACTGCCGAGCGGCACGACGGAACCCGTCTACCTCCTCGGAGGCTTGAAGGTCGGCAGCATGACCGTCAATGCCGGTGAAGGCAACACCTATCTATTTGAAGGCAGCGGCTCCATTACCGAAGTCGCCGGCATCACCATTACAAGCGGCACCGCCGAATTCAACTCTGCCGATCGCCTGCGGGCATCAGGCACAGCCGTGCAAGTCGACGCCGGAGCCAAGCTGCAACTGCGCTACGACACGAGCTACAACCCCGACATCACCCTCGGGGGAAAAGAGGGCGATGTCAGCGGTGCAATGCTCGAGATATGGGGGGGGGACGTTTGGCCATCCCACACCCTCAACGGCAGCCTGAGCATGGGAGACGGCTCCGTCCTGCAGTTTAACGGTAGCAAGTACGCCAGCTATTATTTCAACGGCAATCTTGAGATCGCGGAGGAGGATACTGCCATCGTGAACACGATACTGCCCAGCCGTCTGTTTCTTCAAGCATCCTCTTTGCCCGCAGGCACTTTTCGTCTTGAGGGAAGTTCTTCCCTTATCTACCTGCAGAGTTCCGGCACATACAACTTGGTCGTGGCGAATGAATCCATGGTGGAGACGCGGAGCCAATACCAGCACATCAACTTCCGGGTGGAGGACGGCAAGAAAGCGGCGCTGGTTTTCGGTGACTCGAACTCTTCGGCAAATCTGGACACCGGGAACGGCGGTGAGATCTGGGTGCCAGCACCCTCTTACTCTAACGCCACGGTGAATGAGCTGATCGGCAGCGGCACCCTCGTCCTCGCGGGTGGGGATCTCCTGCTCGAGGAGGCGGCCGACTTTTCCGGCACCATCCTTGTTCAGTCAGGATGGTACAACTCTACCGACGGTGGCGTGAATGTGTTTTCGACCAGAAACGCAACGCTGATTCTGGGCTCGGCGGATGCTGCCTCTCAAGCTACCGTGGAGCTGGGGGAATATCGCCTTCCTGATTACGATTGTACTTTCAGTCTGGCGCTGGAGGACGGGGTGGCCTCCGCTGAGCTGAAGAGCCTCAAAGGCTCGGCGTATTCACGCATCAAGGCCGGCAACTACCGCCTGCGCGAGGGCGGCTCCTTTGCCGGCACGCTGGAGGACGGCGTCACCCTGACCGTAGGCGCGGGCAGCAGCATGGACTTTGCGGGCGCCCGCGCTGACGACGGCGCCTCGACCCTCATTGCCGGCGAAGGCGGCAGCACGCTCGCGAATCTGACGCTCGGGAGCGGCATGGTGCTGGGGGCGCAGCTCGCGGGCACCGCGCAGTCGGTGACACTGCAAAACCTGACCCTCGAAAGCGGAGGCACGATCTTGTTTGATGCGCAAAACCTCATCGACGGCACCCGGACCTACGACGTGAGCGGCACGTCCACCTTGTCTCTGACGGATGGCGGCAGGGTCGCCTTGGTGATAGACGGGGCGGAAAGTTTGCCCGCGGGTGATTCCTACCTGTTGCTCGGCAATGTGGAGGGCCTGCTGCAAGGAGTTGATCCCGAGCAGGTTTTTGATCTGGCTGCTGATGACGGCAGGGGCACTCACCTGCAATACACCCTCGACGCGCAGAGCGGCGACCTCGTGCTGACGTTGGCTCCCATCACGGACTATTACCGCCGCGCCGCGCTCTCGCACAACGGGCAGGCCGGAGCCGCTATGATCGACGCTCTGTTTGTCGCTTCTCAGCCGCAGTTCAACGCCCCCGGCAGCGATGCCGCTGCGCTGCTGCAAGAGCTTGACCGCTTGATTGAGGGCGGCAACGCCGCCGCGGCGGATAATGTTATGGCCGCCGCCGCCGGAGCGAGCGTCACCACGCTCGGCATGGCCTTCGCCGCCGACGCGCAGCACCGTCTCAACAACATCCGCGACCGCATCTCCACCCTCAAGCTCGACTCCTTCGGTGCCCCCGCGGGCGACCCCGGCCCCGACGGCCGCGAGCCGCTGAACTTCTGGGTCAACGCCGAAGGCGGCTACCTCACGCTGGAGCAGAGCGGCACCGCTCCCGGCTACTCCATGACGAGCTGGGGAGGCACCGTGGGCGTCGAAGCCTCCCCGCGCCGCGATTTGAGCTGCGGTCTGGCTTTCTCCGCTATCTTCAGTGATTTGGACGCGGATGCGGCCGATGCGGCGAGCGGTGATCTGGATACGTATTACCTCAGCGCCTTCGGTCAATACCGCAGCGGCGCGTGGAAGCACACGCTGGTCACTTCGCTGGGGCTGGCCGACATCAGCCTGAACCGCACCGTGGCACACGGCTCGGGCAGCTACCGCACGAGCGGAGATACGGACGGCCTGAGCCTGGGCTTCCTCTACGAGATCACGCGCGACATCCCGCTCAACGGCGCGAACACGGCGATTCTGCAACCGCTGGTGAACGTGAGTTACCTGCATACGCGCATCGACGGCTACACGGAGAGCGGCAGCGATGCCGCGCTGCGCTTCGGGGATCAGAATCTGAACAGCGTGAGCTTCGGCGCGGGTGCGCGCGTGCAGGCTCTGGCGGGCGAGAGCCTGCTGAACCGCAGCGCGCTCTTCGAGGCGCGTGCGCTGGCGAAGTTTAATGCAGGCGACTGCCGGAGTACGGCAGGCGTGAGCTTCGCCAATGGCTTCGGTCAGGCTGCGGTGGAGTCGGCAGCCATGGGCGTCTTCGGTATGGAGCTGGGTGCGGGCGTGACGGTGCCGCTGGGGCGCGAGGCGGGCTCGATTTTCGCGGATGTGAGCTATGAGCTCTACCGCGAGTACAGCAGCCTGAATGCGGGCGTGGGCTACCGCCTGAGTTTCTGAGCTGCTCTCTCGCTCTGCTGCGCCCGCCGCCTGAGCCCCGGCGAGCGGGCGCAGCTCATCCCCCTCCCCCCTGCGACGCTTCTGCGCCGCAGGGGGCTTTTTTGCTCCGTGCCGCTCAGGGCAGGGGCTTCGTTGGGCCGTGCCGCTCAGGGCAGGGGCTTCGTGCCGCGGGGGGGCGGGGGCGGTTACACAAAAAAATGTCATTGTAAAGTTTGTATGTGTACAATGACAAAAAAAACTATACAATGTTGTCTTGCAAGCTTTATCAGTGCCGGGCGGCGATACGGGAAAGGGTGGCAGGCCGCGGCCTGCCACCCTGATGAGCTGTGTGTCTCCTGCGGGAGGCTCGCGCTGTTTCGCGCTTAGTTGGCGACGATGTTGACGAGGCGCCCGGGGACGACGATGACTTTGCGCACGGTTTTGCCGGCGGTGAACTCTTGCACCTTGGCCGAGGCGAGGGCGGCGGCTTCAAGCTCGTCTTTGGTGGCGTCGGCGGGCACGGTGAGTTTGTCGCGCAGTTTGCCGTTGACTTGGACGACGATTTCGCGCGTGTTTTCGACGAGGTATTCGGGCTTGTAGCTCGGCCAGGTCTGCGTGCAGAGTTGCCCGGCGGGCAGGGCGGGGAAGGCCGCCTGAAGGATCGAGTAGAGCTCTTCGGTGATGTGCGGCGCGAAGGGGTTGAGTACGTGCAGCAGGGTCACGTAGTCCGCCAGCGCGACGGAGGAGGCCGAGGTCATGGCGTTGGTGCACTCCATCATTTTGGAGATGGCGGTGTTGAAGCTCATGCTCTCGATGTCTTCGGTGACTTTCTTGATGGTTTTGTGCAGTTCTTTGCGCACGGGGGTGACGCTGCCGTCGTCCGCATCGGTCACTTTGCCCGAGAGGGCCCATTGCCCTTCCTGATTCTCCTGCATCGCAACGCGCCAGACGCGGGCGAGGAAGCGGCTGATGCCTTCGACGCCTTTGGTGCTCCAGGGTTTGACTTCTTTGAGCGGGCCCATGAACATTTCGTAGAGGCGCAGGGAGTCGGCGCCGTATTCGCGCACGATGTCATCGGGGTTGACGACGTTGCCGCGGCTCTTGGACATTTTCTGGCTGTCTTCGCCGAGGATGAGGCCCTGGTTGACGAGTTTGAAGAAGGGCTCGGGGGTGCTGACGAGGCCGTAGTCGTAGAGGACTTTGTGCCAGAAGCGCGAGTAGAGCAGGTGCAGGACGGCGTGCTCGGTGCCGCCGACGTAGAGGTCGACGCCGCCGGGTTTGCCGGCGCTGCCCATCCAGTATTCTTCGGCGGCTTTGCCGACGAAGGCGCTGTCGTTGTGCGGGTCGAGGTAGCGCAGGTAGTACCAGCAGGAGCCGGCCCACTGGGGCATGGTGTTGGTTTCTCGCGTGTATTCGTCGGAGTATTTGATCCACTGCGTGGCTTTGACGAGCGGGCCGCGCGGGTCGCCCGAGGGTTTGAAGTCGTCCATCTCGGGCTGAAGCAGGGGGAGTTCGCTCTCGGGGATGGGGTAGTGGTGGCCGTCTCGGGTGCTCCAGATGATGGGGAAGGGTTCACCCCAGTAGCGCTGGCGGCTGAAGAGCCAGTCGCGCAGTTTGTAGTTGATTTTGCCGCGGCCGTAGCCTTTTTCTTCGAGCCAGGCGATCATGCTCTTTTTGGCGTCGGTGACGCTCAGGCCGTTGAGGTGCTCGGAGTTGACCATGGTGCCGTCGTAGCCGCAGAAGTCCTGCCAGGGGGTGTCGGCGTCGTCGGGCTGCACGACTTGGATGACGGGCAGGCCGAATTTGACGGCGAATTCGTAGTCTCGGCTGTCGTGCGCCGGGACGGCCATGATGGCGCCGGTGCCGTAGCCGGTGAGGACGTAGTCGGCGATCCAGATGGGGATTTGTTTGCCGTTGACGGGGTTGGTCGCGTAGGCGCCGGTGAAGACGCCGGTTTTGTCTTTGCTGAGGTCGGTGCGCTCCAGATCGCTCTTGGCGGCGCATTCTTTCCGGTAGGCTTCGACGGCGGCTTTTTGCTCGGCGGTGGTGATCTGCGGGACGAGGTCGTGCTCGGGCGAGAGGACCATGTAGGTGGCGCCGAAGAGGGTGTCGGGGCGCGTGGTGTAGACGGTGATGGTGTGGCCGTTGCAGTCGAAGTTGACTTCGGCGCCGCTCGAGCGGCCGATCCAGTTGCGCTGGAGCAGTTTGATGCTTTCGGGCCAGTCCAGCGGCTCCAGTTCGTCGATGAGGCGCTCGGCGTAGGCGGTGATGCGCAGCATCCACTGGCGCAGTTTGCGGCGCTCGACGGTGAAGCCTTTGCTCTTCCATTCTTCGGCTTCTTCGTTGGCGAGGACGGTGCCCATGTCGGGCGACCAGTTGACCATGCCTTCGGCGACGTAGGCGAGGCGCACGGCGTCGATTTGGTCGCGCGTCCAGCCTTTCTCCTCAAGTTCGGAGACGGGGCGGGCTTTCTTGAGCTCTTCGTTGTAGTAGGAGTTGTAGAGGCGCAGGAAGATCCACTGGGTCCAGCGGACGTAGTGCGGGTCGGTCGTGGCGATTTCGCGGTCCCAGTCGTAGGAGAAGCCCAGCATTTTGAGCTGGCGGCGGAAGTTGTCGATGTTGGCGTAGGTGGTGACGGAGGGGTGCTGCCCGGTCTTGATGGCGTATTGTTCGGCGGGCAGGCCGAAGGAGTCCCAGCCCATGGGGTGCAGGACGTTAAAGCCTTTCATCCTCTTGTAGCGGCTGACGATGTCGGTGGCGGTGTAGCCTTCGGGGTGCCCGACGTGCAGACCGGCGCCGCTGGGGTAGGGGAACATATCGAGGATGTAGCACTTGGGCTTGGCGGCGTCGAAGCCCGGCTCGCCCGGGTTGCTGACCTTGAAGGTTTTCTCTGCATCCCAGGTGGCCTGCCACTTGGGTTCAAAGACGTCGAAAGGATACGGATTCTTGCGGTCTGACATGTCGGCGGTGACTATATTCTAATCGGTGTTGAAAAGCAAGTCTTTTCGCGTTTCGCTCGCGGCGGGGACGATATCTGCTCTTGCAGGATGCTGATTGTTTTGCTAAACTGACGCGCGATGCGACGGCGGCGGGTCAGCGCGGGTGTTTTGTGCGGTGCTTATGTTCTGAGCGCTGCGGGGTCGGTTCTGCCTGCGGCGGCGGCTGAGGCGGCTGCGGCGGCTGGGTTCGCGGCGTCGGCTGAGGCTGCGGCGGCTGAGGCTGCGGCGTCGGAGACGGAGCTCAGCAGCCGCGAGCGCCATTTGGATCAGTTCGCTTCGATCTATGATGATTTGGCGGCGGCGCTTGCTTCCGTTTCGGATCGGGAGGAGGCGGATTTTGTTGCGTCGCGGGTGGCTTTGGATTTTATTTTGCTGCATCGGCTGGATCGCCGTCTCAAGGTTGAGCAGGGGGAGCCGATTCGCGATTGTATGATAGCGCGTTTCGTGAATCGCTGCGATCAGTCGCGCCGGGCTGCGTGCGAGGCGATGGAGCGGTTGAGGCTGGAGGATTGTTTCGGTTCGACGGCGCTCGAGGCGGCTCTGGAGCTTTCTCATTTGCAGGATGGCCGCCTGCCTCTCGCCCGCGCGGGGGAGTTGGGGCGCCGCCTGCACCTCAATAGCGCGGAGAGTACGCTGCGTTTGTTGCGCCGGGTGAATAACCGCGATAGTGCGCAGGAGATTGCTCCGCTGTTGCACTGCGTCCGGAGCTGCGGGCGCTCCGTGGATGAGTATCTCGCGGCATATGCCGGAGCGGCGGCGGTGGCGTGCGAGGCTGATGAGGTCGCGGAGAGGCTCGAGGCGGTGCAGGGGGAGATGGGCCGAGCACTGCTCGAGCTGCGGCAGCAGGGGTATTACGGCTGCCGCGAGTTGGAGGATGAGCTCCGCGAGCCTTGAGGCTGAGGGGACGGCGCCTGCGGCCGAGCCGAAGGGGGTGATTTTTGTGTCACCCTGAACTTTTTTGCGTGACAAATGATTGCTCTCGGGGCTAAGATGAGAGGATGAAACGACCCGAGATTTTGGCGGCGCGCGATATTAACAGTCGCGCGGAAAAACACCGCTCTCTGACGATTCCGGAGAGTACGGGGAATCCCTTGCTCGACGCCAACCTTTTTGATATTGCCCAGCGCTACTGCGGTTCGCACAAGCCTTCGACGGTGCTTCAGATGTTGGCAACGGTGATGAATGCTGCTGCCAATCCGGCTATCGAGAAGCATGATCTGGAGATTATGAACCGCACGATTGATGAGATGTATGCGGCGGATCGTATGTTTGCGCCCTACCGCAATGTGCGCAAGGTGACCTGCTTCGGTTCGGCGCGTATTCAGCCCGATGATCCGAGTTACAAGCTCGCGCATGATTTTGCCCGTCTGGCTGCCGGGCGGGGCTATATGGTTGTGACGGGCGGCGGGCCGGGGATTATGCAGGCTTGCAATGAGGGGGCTCACGCGGCGCATTCTTTCGGGCTGAATATTACGCTGCCCTATGAGCAGAAGCCGAATCATGTGGTGGAGCACAGTGACAAGATGATGAATTTTCACTATTTCTTCACGCGCAAGCTCAATTTTGTGAAACAGACGGATGCGCTCGTGGCTTTCCCGGGCGGTTTCGGTACAATGGATGAGATTTTTGAGACGATTACGCTGATGCAGACGGGGAAGTCGACGCTTTTCCCGATCGTGTTGCTCGATCCGCCGGCCGAGACGTTCTGGGGACGCTGGATTCGCTTTATTGAAAAGGAGTTGCTGGAGGCCGGGCTCATTTCTCCGGAGGATATGCGCTTGCTGTATCTCTGCAAGAGTGCCGAGGCGGCCTTCGCCTGTATTGAGCGTTTTTACAGTCGCTTCCATTCGTATTATTTCAGCAAGGATGATGTGGTGATCCGCATGATGGAGCCGCTGCCTGATCGCTTGCTGGATTGGATTCGGCACGATTACGATGATATTATGCCGCTGAAGGATTTGACGCAGGAGCCGCGCTTTGAGAATGATCCCGATCCTGCTCTGGCGAATCTGCCGCGTCTGCGCTTTACGTTCAAGCGCGGTGCGTTCAATCGCCTCCGAGAGCTGATTGATGTGGTGAATGATCGCTGAGGCGGGCGCCCGCGCGGCGCGGCACTTGGCCGAGCCGTGGCGGGGCATCCGCGTTTGGCGCTTGGTTCGGCCGGGGGGCGGGGCGGCCGCGCGATGTCGGCGCGATGGCCGCGCTTCGCTGTGCTGCTGCGGCGCTTCGGCTGGACTTCGGCGGTGTTTCGGCGGTGTTTCGGCGGTGTTTCGGCGGTGCCGGAGGGCAGGGGGGCGGCGGCGCGGCTTCTCGGAGGGGCGGTGCGGCGCTCGGGCGCGTCAGTCGCCGATGGTGATGATGTTGACTTCGGGGGCGCAGAAGAAGCGCATGTCCATGATGGCGCCGACGCCGCGCGTGACGAAGATGCGATGCCCGTTCTCTTCAAAGAGCCCGGCGGGCATGTCGGAGCGGAAGGAGATGCAGCGCCCGGTGAAGGGGTTGCCGATTTGGCCGCCGTGGGTGTGCCCGCTGAGCATGAGGTTCCAGCGGTAGTCGCCGAGTTTGTGGCGGCTCTCGGGGTCGTGGCTCAGCAACAGAATCGGCAGAGAGCCCTCGCCCGCCGGCTCCATGCAGAGATCCGGCCGCTCGTCGCCTTCGTTCCAGTCGCCGAGGCCGACGATGCGCAGTGTGGCGCCTGACGGGGTTTTCCAGTCGACGGCTTGGTTGCGCAGCAGCTGCACGCCGGCGGCGTTGAAGACGCGTTCCACCTGCTCTTGTTTTTCGTAGTCTTGGTTGCCGAGGACGGCGTAGCAGGGAGCTACGGCCGTCAGGCGGCGCAGCCCGTCCACCGCCCAGCGCGTCCGCATGAAGCGCTCGTTGACGATGATGAAGTCGCCGCCGAAGATAATCAGATCGGGGCGCTGCTGTTCGATGAAGCCGACGACTTGCTCGAAGAGCTCGATATCGTTGTGCAGGTCAGAAAAGAAGGCGATGCGCAGCGGCCCTGCGCCCGGCAAGGCTGAGGGAGGCAGCTCGACGGTGTTGAACTCAAGCTGCCGGGCCGACCATTTGCCGTATTCTCGGACGGCGATGCAGAGCAGCAGGCCGATGAGCAGAACGAGGGAGGCGGAACGGTGCCGCTTGACGCAGCGCCACAGCCCGACGAAGGGGTTGGGGAGTTTCATGAGCTGCCGATGCGGTGGGTGAGAGGGAAATGCCGAGGGGCGCGCCGTTCCCCTCGCTCGTGCCCGCTCCCGCGCCGGTCGGCGTGCGGGAGCGGGCGGTCGGGGAAGGGGCTTGGGTCGCCGTCTTCAGTCCGTCACGGCGTTGAAGATCGCCAGTTCGGGGTCGATGAAGACGCCGTCTTTGCGGATGAGTACGTCGTCGAAATAGATTTCTCCGCCGCCGTACTCCGGCCTCTGGATGCAGACCAGATCCCAGTGAATGGCCGACTGATTGCCGTTGGGGGCTTCGTCGTAGCACTGGCCGGGGGTGAAGTGGAAGGAGCCCGCGATTTTCTCATCGAAGAGGATGTCGCGCATCGGTTTGAGGATGTAGGGGTTGACGCCCAAGGCGAACTCGCCGATGAAGCGAGCACCCTCGTCCGTGTCGAGAATCGCGTTGAGTTTCTCTTCATCGCCGCTGCAATGGGCTTCGACGATTTTGCCGTTCTCGAAGCGGAAGCGAACCTGATCAAAGGGCGAGCCGTGGTAGATCGACGGCGCGTTGTAGCTGAGAACGCCGTTGACGGAGTCGCGCAGCGGGGCCGTGTAGACTTCGCCGTCGGGAACGTTGCAGTCGCCCGCGCAGACGATGGCGGGCATGCCCTTGACGGAGAAGCTGAGGTCTGTACCGGGGCCGACGATGCGCACGCGGTCCGTCGCTTCCATCATCGCCTTGATTTTCTCCATGCCGCGGCGCAGTTTGCCGTAGTCGGCCAGGCAGCAGCGGAAGTAGAAGTCCTCGAAATCCTCCGTGCTCATGCCGGCGGCCTGGGCCATGGAGGCCGTCGGCCACGCCAGCACCGTCCATTTGCGCTTGTTGCAGGTCAGGTTGCTGGCGGGCAGCATGTGCTTGCTGACGATTTTCATGCGCTCGGCGGGTACGTCGGCGGATTCAAAGCTGTTGTGGTCGGCGTAGAGGCAGATGTGCACCTGCATGTCTTCGGCGCGTTGCAGGCGGTAGCGGCCTTCGAGCTCATACTGCTCTTCGGTGGCGCCCATCTGCATCTCGCGGCTCAGCGCGGCATGGCTCAGATCGAGGTGGGGAATGCCGCCTGCCGTGCGCACCGCGCGGATGAGCTCGACGACCATGGCATCGGGTATGTCCTGCATGCGCAGATTCACGTGCTCGCCGGGCTGCACGCGCACGGAATAACCCACAATCTGCTGCGCCAGCAGCGCGTAACGTGCGTCTTTCATATCGCGAAATCGGGCAAGGGGGTTCAGTGCACGGCCGGGTTGAGGATAGACAGCTCGGGGTCAACGAAAATGCCGTCGCGGCGCACGAGCTCGTCGTCGAAGTACATCTCTCCGCCGCCGTAATCCTTGCGCTGGATGCAGACCAAATCCCAGTGCACTTGGGAGCGGTTGCCGTTGTCGCAGTTTTCGTAGGCCTGCCCGGGGGTGAAGTGGAAGGAGCCCGCGATCTTCTCATCAAAGAGGATATCGCGCATCGGCTGCAACACCTCGGGGTTGACGCCCAGAGCGAACTCACCGATGAAGCGCGAGCCCTCGTCCGTATCGAGAATCTTGTTGAGAGCCTCGGAATCACCATTGCAGCTCGCTTCCACGATCTTGCCGTTGCAGAAGCGCAGGCGGATGCCGTCGAAGGGGATGCCCTGATACACCGTCGGGGCCGTGTAGAAGATGGTGCCGTTGACGGAATCGCGCACCGGGGCGGTGAAGACCTCGCCGTCCGGGATGTTGAGCTCGCCCGCGCAGGGAATGGCCGGCATGCCCTTGATGGAGAAGCTCAGATCCGTCCCCGGCCCCACGATGTGCACGCGATCCGTGCGCATCATGCGCTCCGCGAGACGGTCCATCGCCACCTTGAGCTTGTCGTAGTCAGCCAGACAGCAGCGGAAGTAGAAATCCTCAAAAGCCTCCGTGCTCATGCCTGCGCCCTGAGCCATGGCGGGGTTGGGCCAGCGAAGCACGCACCACTTGGTGCGGCAGACGCGCTGATTGTGCACGGCGCGCAGGTGCTTCTGCGTCAGCTTCATTTTTTCTGCCGGGACGCTCGAGAGCTCAAAGCTGTTGTAGCCGCCGCGAATGGCGATGTAGGCGTCCATCGCCTTCATCTCCGCCAGCTCAAAGGCGGCGATGGATTCGTACTGGGCATCCGTGGCTCCGGCAAACATCTCGCGCGTCACGCGAGCGTGGCGCAGGTTGACGTGCGGGTAGGCTCCGGCCGCCCGCACGGCGCGGATCAGCTCAATGGTGATCTCATCCGGTGCATCAATAATCTCAAGCAGAACGTGCTCGCCGGGCTGCACGCGGCAGGAGTGGCGAATCAGGCTCTGCGCCAACTGCGTCGTGCGCGGGTCTGTCATATCAATCAGTAGGTTAATGTTGAGAAAAAGCAGAGAGAGCGAGCGGAAGCGGCGGAGCCGCCGCTCAGCAGGGGGTGGTGAGGTGCATCAGCGCCTCGCGCAGATCCTCCGTTGTCACATGGTCGGAGACAAAGGGCTTGCCCGGCGCACGCAGCAGCACGAAGCGCACCGCGCCGTTGACGAACTTCTTGTCGCGAGCCGCGCACTCCATCACGCGATCGGGGTTGACGCCCTCGGGCAGCACCAGCGGCAACTCGAGCGCCCGCAGCGTATCGAGCACCGCGTCCTCGTCCGCCCGTGACAGCCCGGCGTACTTGCGCGACAGGTACAGAGCCGCGCGCATCCCGAGGCTCACGACTTCGCCGTGCAGCAACTGCCCGAAGGGAACACTCGCTTCGATGCCGTGGCCGATCGTGTGGCCGAAGTTCAGGAAAGCGCGCACGCCGTGCGTCTCGCGCTCATCCTCCTCGACGATGCGAGCCTTGATTTCGATGTTGTCGGACATGATGCGCGGCAGGCGGTCGATCGTCTTGAGCGTGAAGCCCAGCGGCAACTCATCGGCCAGGCAGCGCAGATCGGCCAGCAGGCGCGGCTTGCGGATAATCGCGTGCTTCACCATCTCGGCCATGCCCTCGCGCAGCACGCGCGTCGGCAGAGACGTGAGCGTCATCGGGTCGGCCACCACGAAGCGCGGCTGGTGGAAGGCGCCGATGAGATTTTTGCCCGTCGCCAGATCCACCGCCGTTTTGCCGCCCACGGAGCTGTCGACCTGAGCCATCACCGTCGTGGGCACCTGCACAAAGGGAATACCCCGGTAATAAATCGCCGCGATAAAACCTGCCATATCGCCGACCACGCCGCCGCCGAGGGCGACCACGAAGGACGAACGATCATGCCCCTCTGCGACCATCTCGGACGCCAGCGTCTCGACGGTGCTGAGATTCTTGCTCTGCTCGCCCGCCTCAAACACATGGAGGCTCGCCTCATAGCCGGCGTCTTCCAAACTGGCCATGACGCGCTCGGCATAGAGCGGGCAGACGTTTGAATCCGTAATCACCGCTGCCCGCCCCTGCATGCGCAGCCGGGCGCAGAGAAAGCCGACAGAATCCAGCGCCCCGTTGGATGTGTGGACATCATAAGAACGAGCGCCGAGCGACAGAGATACGGTAGGCATGCGCCCATTCTACACGCGCCCGCAAAAGCAGGCAAGGCGTTATTCTGACATCCTTTGTGCCGGCCCGGAGCCGCAGCGCGACAAGCAGCGCGACAACTTAACGTTGACAAAATCTTCCCCTTGGTATATATAACGCGGGGTATCGCTGAGCAAACGACCCCATCAACCGCCATGCCTGCACGCAAAGACAACACCATCAAGCGCAAAGTACGCAACTGGACCGCAGCGGACTCCTCAGACCTCTACGGCGTTGAAGACTGGAGCAACGGCTACTTCGGCGTCTCGCGAACGGGCGAAGTGACCGTGCGCCTGCAGGATTCCGCCGGAGAGTTCCGCAACGTCAGCCTGCTGAGCATCATGCAGGGTCTCGTCGAGCGCGGAACCGATGCCCCCGTGCTGCTGCGCTTCCGCGACCTGCTGCGTGCCCGCATCGACGAGCTCAACCTCAGCTTCCGCAGCGCCATCAAAGCCGTCAACTACCAAGGCGAATACCGCGGCGTCTACCCCATCAAAGTCAACCAACAGCGCCAGATCGTCGAAGAAATCGTCTCGTACGGCGCGCGCTACCACTACGGGCTGGAAGCCGGCTCGAAGCCCGAGCTCATCGCCGCCATGGCCCAGATGAAGGACAGCGAAGCCTTCCTCATGTGCAACGGCTACAAGGACGACGAGTTCATCGACCTCGCGCTCATGGGGCAGCGCATGGGCCTCAACATCTGCATCATTTTGGAGATGCCCAACGAGCTGCCCGCCATCCTCGAGCGCGCCCGCAAGCTCGGCATGGAGCCCAACCTCGGCGTCCGCGTGCGCCTCGCCGCCAAGGGATCGGGGCACTGGAGCGAGTCGGCGGGCGACAAATCCGTCTTCGGCCTCAATGCCGCGCAGGTCATCGAGGTGGTCGACCAGCTCAAAGAAGTCAACATGCTGCACTGCCTCAAGGTTTTGCACTACCATCAGGGCTCGCAGATACCGAACATCTCCGTCATTCGCGAAGGCCTCACCGAGGCCTGCCGCATGTACATCGACCTCGTGCGCGAAGGCGCACCCATGGGCACACTCGATATGGGCGGCGGCCTCGCCGTCGACTACGACGGCTCGCAGACCAACTTCCACTCCTCCTGCAACTACTCCATCGAGGAGTACGCGCGAGACATCGTCGAAGTCGTCGGTGAAATGTGCACCAAGTGCGACGTGCCGCACCCCACCCTCGTCACCGAATCCGGGCGAGCCATCACGGCCTACCACTCCGTGCTCGTCTTCAACATCCTCGACGTCACCTGCGCCCCGGGCCACGACTCCAAAGTGCCGCAGCTGCCCGAGAACCCCAGTGAAATCCTCAAGGCTCTCGATGAAACGCACCGCATGCTCACCGGCAAAAACATTCAGGAGTGTTACAACGACGCCAACTACTACCGCGACCAGCTGCGCATGCAGTTCTTTTACGGCAACGCCTCGCTGCGCGAGCGCGGCGTCGGCGAAGCCATCTACTGGCACATCATGGGGCTCATCTCCCGCCGCTTGGCCGAAATGAGCGAAATCCCCGAAGACCTCAAAGAAGTCTCCGACAACATGGTCGACTTCTACTACGCCAACTTCTCGCTCTTCCAGAGCCTGCCCGACGCATGGGCCGTCGACCAGCTCTTCCCCGTCATGCCCATCCAGCGCCTCTGCGAACGCCCCACCCAGAAGAGTGTGCTGGTGGACATCACCTGCGACTGCGACGGCAAAGTCGATCGCTTCATCGACCGCGAAGACGTCGCCAAATCCCTCCCCCTGCATGAAGTGGAAGGGCAGGAGAACTACTACGTCGCCGTCTTCCTCGTCGGCGCCTATCAGGAAACCCTCGGCGACCTCCACAACCTGCTCGGCGACACCAACGTCGTGAGCGTCCACCTCGAGAACGGCCGCCCCGTCTACACCCACGAAGAAGAAGGAGACTCCGTCGCCGACGTACTCAGCTACGTCAAGTACGATCCCAAAGACCTCGTCTCCCAATTCCGCGCCATCGCCGAACGCGCCGTCGAAGACGGCCGCATCACCCCGCGCCAGAGACGCGACGCCCTCGAGGCCTACCGCGAGGGCCTCAACGGCTACACCTACTACGAGCTCTGACGCAGGCAAGCCTCGGCGCAGGCAGGCATCCGCACCCTTCCCCCTCCGCCGCAGGGCAGGGGGGTATCTCTGTCATACAGCCGAGCTGCCGGGCGGCCTTCTGACGCGCCGCAACAAGCTTTGCGTCAACGCCTTCAACGCCCTTCGCGCCAAGCCCCTCTGCATCCGGAGCCCCGGGGGGCGAGCCACTAACTCACTTTTTGGCGCTGTGCACTTGCCAAGCGACGGGGGCTATGCTACAATACCGCGCCGCCGGACGAAGCGGCGCGAAGAATCGTATACAAAACTTCTGCTGTCATGATTAAATGGATTCTCAACAAGATCGTGGGTTCTAAGAACCAGCGCGAAGTGCGCAAACTCAAACCCATCGTGACCAAGATTCTTGCGATGGAAGAACAGTGGAAGGACAAGGACCAAGACTTCCTCGTCGGCAAAACCCGCGAATGGCAGAAGCACCTGCACCGCTTCACCCCCATGGACCTGCCCACCCGCAGCGTCGTGCAGACCATGGATCAGCAGGAGCTCGAAGAACTCGCCGGAAAACTCAACGAACGCTTCCGCTCGCTGGCCCCCGAATTCCCCAAACTGCCCACCGTCGAACCCGCTCCCGAATCCATCGAAGCCGCCAAAGCCGCCCTGCTCGACATCGAGCCGCGCTTTGACCAACTGCGCGCCCGCTACCTCGAATCCATTCTCCCCGAAGCCTTTGCCGCCGTCAAATGCGCCGCGCGCCTCCTCTGCGGGCAAGACATCGACGTCTGCGGCACCCCCATCCGCTGGGACATGGTGCACTTCGACGTCCAGCTCATCGGCGGCATCGCCCTGCATCGCGGCTTCATCGCCGAAATGGCCACGGGCGAAGGCAAAACCCTCGTCGCCACCCTCCCCGTCTACCTCAACGCCCTCACCGGCCTCGGCGTGCACGTCGTCACCGTCAACGACTACCTCGCGCGCCGCGACTCCATGTGGATGGGCGCCCTCTTCAACTTCATGGGGCTGAGCGTCGGCTGCATTCAGAGCATGATGCCCAGCGAACTGCGCCGCAAGCAATACGCCTGCGACATCACCTACGGCACCAACGCCGAGTTCGGCTTCGACTACCTGCGCGACAACGGCATGGCCACCTCCAAAGAAAGCCAAGTGCAGCGCGGGCACTACTTCGCCATCATCGACGAGGTAGACTCCATCCTCATCGACGAAGCCCGCACCCCGCTGATCATCTCCGGCCCCGCCGTCATCGAAAAAGAGCAGCAGTACGACACCCTCAAACCCCTCGTCGAGCAAGTCGTACGCGCCCAGATCGAACTCTGCAACGGCCTCATGTCCAAAGCCCTCGAAGCCGCCAAAGCCGGCGATAACGACACCGCCGGCCGCTGCCTCTTCAAAGTCAAGCTCGGCATGCCGCGCAACCGCGCCTTCATGCGCTCGCAAGAAGACGTCAACCTGCGCCGCATCGTTGAAAAATACGAACTCTTCCTCTACCAGGACCCGCGCAAACTCGAACTCTTCAAACTCAAAGAAGAACTCTACTTCTGCATCGACGAGAAGACCCACGACGCCGACCTCATGGAAAAGGGCCGAGACATCATCAGCCCCGGGCATCCCGAAACCTTCGTCCTGCCCGACCTCGGCTCCGAATTCGTCACCCTCGACGAAGACGAAACCATCTCCGAGCGCGAGCGCGAAGCGCGCAAAACCGCCCTCATGAAACGGCTTGAAGAAACCGGCCTGCGCCTCCACACCACGAGCCAGCTTCTCAAAGCCTACACCATCTACGAAAAAGACAAAGAATACGTCGTCAAGGACGACAAAATCGTCATCATCGACCAGAACACCGGTCGCGAAATGCCCGGGCGCCGTTGGAGCGACGGCCTCCACCAGGCCATCGAAGCCAAGGAAGGCGTCAACGTCGAGCCCGAGAACATGACCTATGCGACCATCACCATCCAGAACTACTTCCGCCTCTACAGCCGCCTGGCAGGCATGACCGGCACCGCCGAGACCGAAGCCGCCGAGTTCCACGACATCTACAAACTCGACGTTCTGCCCATCCCGACGCACCGCCCCTGCATCCGCCACGACTTCAACGACCTCATCTTCCGCAGCCGCCGCGAGAAATTCAACGCCGTCGTCGCGAAAATCGTCGAACTGCACACGAAAGGTCAGCCCGTGCTCATCGGCACCGCCAGCGTCGAAGCCTCGGAGACCCTCTCGCGCATGCTGCGCTACGTCAAAGTCCCCCACCAAGTCCTCAACGCCAAAAACCACCAGCGCGAAGCCGAAATCATCGCACTGGCCGGCCAGCGCGGCGCCGTCACCGTCTCCACCAACATGGCGGGGCGCGGCACCGACATCAAACTCGGCGAAGGCGTTGCCGAACTCGGCGGCCTCTTCGTTCTGGGCACCGAGCGCTACGAATCCCGCCGCATCGACCGCCAGCTGCGCGGCCGCTGCTCGCGCCAAGGCGACCCGGGTGCCTCGCAATTCTTCCTCTCCTTTGAAGACGACCTCATGCGCAACTTCGGCGGCAGCGAGCGCATGACCAAAATGATGGATCGCTTCGGCATGAAAGACGGCGAAGCCGTCGAAAGCGGCCTGATGAACAAAATCATCGAAGGCGCCCAGAAGCGCGTCGAACAGC
This sequence comes from Candidatus Parakkermansia intestinigallinarum, assembly GCF_944389695.1. Classification (NCBI taxonomy): domain Bacteria; kingdom Pseudomonadati; phylum Verrucomicrobiota; class Verrucomicrobiia; order Verrucomicrobiales; family Akkermansiaceae; genus Candidatus Parakkermansia; species Candidatus Parakkermansia intestinigallinarum. The sequence goes on along the minus strand of NZ_CALXNG010000006.1, from coordinate 5,016 downwards.
GCAACTACATCTGGCGCAAACACGTCCTCGACTACGACGACGTCATGAACCAGCAGCGCATCATCGTCTACGCCATGCGCAACGACGCCCTGCTGTGCGAAGACCCGCGCGACATGATCTACGAAGCGCTCGACAACGCCACCGCCTTCAAGTGTGAAACCCTGCTGAGCAAAGACGAAAACGGCAAACCCCGCGTCGGCGACCTCATCCACTGGGTCAACTCCACCTTCCCCATGGGCTGGGGCGAGAACGACGTCCGCTTCAACGATCTGGAAAGCAACGAAATCGCCGCCAACATCAGCGCCCGAGTCCGCGAACTCTACGAGAAAAAGATCGCCGGCGAGCGCCCCGACCGCATCGACCAGATGGAGCGGCACATCATCCTGCAGGCCGTCGACAAACTCTGGCAGCGCCACATCACCGACATGGACGCCCTGCGCGAAGGCGTGCGCCTGCGCGCCCAAGGCCAGCGCGACCCCCTCGTCGAATACAAGCGTGAAGCCTACGAAATCTTCGAGTCGCTCATGCACAACATAGACACGGAAATCTGCTCCGGCCTCTTCCGCAGCACGACGAGCCTCAACGCCTTCGAAGACTTCCTCTCCTCGCTGCCCGAGAGCAACGCCGAAGAAGAAGACAGCAGCATCGCCGACCTGCTCGGCGGCGGCGACCTGCTGAGCATGCTTCGCGAGCAACTCGGCCGCATCCGCGCTCGGCAGCAGGAAATCGCAGGCGACAGCGATGCCGTCGACGTCAGCAGCAACACCGTCGACACCGCGAGCAGCAGCAACACGGAAGGCGCCCCTGCGCCCGTCGCCCTGAGCGCGTCCGGCAGCAGCGTCGAAGCCGGAGCCGTCCCCGAGTTTCACGACACCAAGCCCTTCAACTTCAAGCGCAAGCGGCAGCGCATCAACATCAAGCGCCCCGAAGGCTCCGGCGACCTCGTCATGCCCGCCGCCGACGAGCTCGAAGCTGAACCCGGCGCCGGCGAACCCACTGCCGACCTCAGCTTCACCCCCGAAGGCGGGCAAAGCGCCAGCGCGGCACCCGAAAGCGACGAACCCAAAGCCTGAGGATCGAGACGCCCCCCTTGCGTCGCCACCCCACCATCGGCAATGAACGTCCGCTCCGTTCTGGAATACGTTCCGTACTTTCGCGGTCGGCTCTTCGTCGTCCACATCGACGCCGAGTTGCTGGCTGCCGATGAACTCGTCGACGCCCTGCTCGACGCCGACGCCCTACACGAAATCGGCGTCCGGCTCGTCCTCGTCGCCGAAGGCAGCGACACCCGCATCCTCGAGCAACGCGCCGGAGAATGCGAAATCCACGCCGCCGTCGCCGAGCAAGCCCTCAGCGAAGGCGAAGCCGCCTGCGCCCGCGTGCGGGAAATCATCGAGCGGCACCAAGTCGCCATCGTCGCCTCCGGCACCGAAGGCCGCTTCGACGACGGCAGCGTCGAGCTCGCCGTGCGGCTGGGCGCATCCAAATACGTCACCCTGCAAGCCGGCGGCGTCCCCTGTCGGCAAGGCCAGCCCATCTTCGCCATCCTCGAGAGCGAGACCGAACACGCCGCCGACTGCACCCACGCCGACGAACTGAAGCAAGCCGCCGCCCTCTGTCGGCGCGGCATCCCGCGCGTCCACCTGTTGGACGGCCGGCACCGCGGCGTCATGCTCGACGAATTCTTCTCCGAAGAAGGCGTCGGCACCATGGTGCACAGCGACTCCTACCGCGAAATCCGCCCCCTGCACGAAGACGACATCCCCGAGCTCCTCTCCATGATCGCCCGCAGCATGGCCGACGCCAAACTCGTGCACCGCAGCTACGAATCCATCCACGAGCACCTCGACAGCTACTACGTCTACACCCTCGACGACACCATCGTCGGCTGCGTCGCCATCTACCCCTACCCCGAAGAACAGTGCGCCGAACTCGGCTGCCTCTTCATCAAAAAAAGCTATGAAGGCCACGGCTACGGGCGAGCCATGTGCCGCTTCGTCGAAGAAACCGCCCGCAACGCCGGCTTCGACCGCATCTTTGCCATTTCCCAGAGTGCCGTCAGCTACTTCCGCGACCGGCTCAAATACGCCGAACTCCCGCGCAGCGTCCTGCCCGCCGCCCGTCGGCAGCAACTCGAAGAATCCGGCCGCCGCTCCGGCGTCTTCGGCATCCGCCTCAACGCGTGACGGCGCCGCCCCTGCGGCTTCTCCCTGCCCCACTGCCGGGCATCTCCCCCCTTGCCAAGCGGCGAGCACCCGACTCCTCGGATGCCCGCCGCCCGCATACCCGCCCTGCGCGGGTGCACACCGTCCTCTCGGCACCTATCGCAGCGCAGCGATAGCCTCCTCCACCCCGCGTCCGTACGCCGGATCACAGGCATAGCAGTGCTCCAGATGGCGTCGCACAATCGCCTCCGGCACCCCCGCGAGAGCACGCGCCGTATTGGCAAAAAGCTCCGCCTGCTGTTGCGGCGTCATCAGCCGGAACAAAGCCCGAGGCTGCTCGTAATAATCCGCCTCATCGCAGGCATAATCGTAGCGCCCGGCATCCCCGGCGAGCGGCAGAGGCGGCTCCGCAAGCTCCGGAGAATCCTTCCAAAGCCCCAGACTATTCGGCGCATAAGCCGGCGTCGCGCCCAAATTACCATCCGTACGCATCTGCCCGTCGCGGTGGTAACTGTGATAGGGACAGCGGGGACGGTTCACCGGAATCTGATCATGATTCACACCCAGCCGATAGCGCTGCGCATCGCCATAAGCGAACAAACGCCCCTGCAACATCTTATCCGGAGAAAAACCGATACCCGGCACCACATGCGCCGGATTGAACGCAGCCTGCTCCACCTCCGCAAAATAATTCTCCGGGTTGCGATTCAACTCCAAGATACCCACCTCAATCAGCGGAAAATCCTTGTGCGGCCAAACCTTCGTCAAATCGAAGGGATTGAAGCGGAAATCGCGCGCCTCCTGCTCCGTCATCACCTGAATACAGAAACGCCAGCGCGGGAACTCGCCCCGCTCAATAGCCTCCAGCAAATCGCGCCCCGCACTATCGCGGTCGCGGGCAATCACCGCCGCCGCCTGCTCATCCGTCAAATTGCGAATACCTTGGCAACTCTTGAGGTGAAACTTCACCCACACACGTTCCCCCGCCGCATTGATCAGCGAGAAGGTATGACTGCCGAACCCGTGCATGTAGCGGTACCCATCCGGAATACCGCGATCACTCATCACAATCGTCACCTGATGAAAAGCCTCGGGCAACGAAGTCCAGAAATCCCAGTTCTGCGCCGCATTGTGCAGACCCGTGCGCGGATCGCGCTTCACCACGTGATTCAGATCCGGGAACTGCAACGGATCACGCAGGAAGAAAACCGGCGTATTATTCCCCACCAAATCCCAGTTACCCTCCTCCGTGTAAAACTTCACCGCAAAACCGCGAATATCGCGCTCCGCGTCAGCCGCACCGCGCTCCCCGGCCACCGTCGAAAATCGCACAAAAACCGGCGTCTCCTTCCCCACCTCGGCAAACAGCGCCGCCCGTGAGTAGCGAGTAATATCATTCGTCACCCTGAACACACCGTACGCGCCCGACCCCTTCGCGTGCATGCGCCGCTCGGGAATCACCTCGCGGTGGAAATGCGCCAACTTCTCCAAATACCAAGCATCCTGCAGCAACATCGGGCCCTGCGGCCCTGCCGTCTGCACATGCATATTGTCCGCAACCGGAGCCCCGGCAGCCGTCGTCAATCGTTTTGATTCCTCACCCATCGTATCATTCCTTTCTTGAGTTTTAGTTTGTGGTTGACGGCAGCCTGCAACACCAAGGCGAGCTGACCGCGTCACCATCTTTCTACACATACCCGAAACACAAGTCAAGAAAATAGAATTAGAATAAATAAAAAAATAGAAAAGACTCCCTCAACCCTCATAGGGAAGACCCCCGAGAAAACCCGGAAGGTTCAAAATCATTTAGAATGAGCCCCGCCGCCGCCCGTCGGCCGGGGAAAAAGCGGGGGAGAAGAGAGAGCCGAGGAGCCGCTTACACGCCCGCGAAGCCGACTCGCGGAAGCGCCCCCTTCTGCTCTGGCATGACATCAGCCTTGACATCGCACCCACCCAAGCGTATAGGAGAAACAAACACCGTCGGCGGACAACACGCCCGGCAACGAACAAAGCATGAACACCTCCGGCCGTCAAGAATGCGAGAGCGTCAACGCGCGAGAAGGGGAAGACACCGAGAAAAACTCCGCGAAAAACTCCGCCGTCGATATCTTCCCCTCGCCGGGACGAATCCTGCGCTTGGCCTGCGCCTTGGTGGGCATGATGCTGCTCTGCGGCTTTGTCGTCATCATAGGCGAGCCCCTAGTGCAAGCGATTGGCGTAGCGGGCGTGGCCTTTTCCCTCCTAGGTTTGGGTGTCGCCCTCCGCACGCTGTACCTGTCACGGGCCAAAAAGCCGCTACTGCGCGTGGAGAGCGATCGCATTCTGTATCGACACGCCTTACGAAAAACATGCGAAACCCTCTTGTACCGCGACGTGCAATTCTTTGCCCTTCTGGACGTCAGGGGCATAAAGTTCATCGTAGCCCAACGGCGAACTCAAGGATGCAAGACCCTGCCCATTAACAGCAGCATTTTCAGTGACGTACAAGACCTGTGCAGCCTCTTGAACACGAGGCTGAAAGAAGCCCGCCGCAGGAAGCCCCTCGCAAGGGTGAGCCCCTCGGTCGACACAGACACACCGTCACGCCTCTGCTCACAAGGCGGCAAATACTTCTGCCGAACAAGCCTCAGACTCTCGTCTAAAACCCTTCGGCAGGGCCAAGCATCAGCAAAAGACGAGCATTCGCGCGGCCGAAACGCCGCCGATGCGGAAAGTGAAGATAACATTATCTCGCTTAGCGATTGATTTCTCGGGCTCTTGCGGGGTGGTCTGAAAAATTTGCGAAAAAATCAGCCGAAAAAGCTTGACGTCGCGGCAACTCATCTGTATAATTCGCGGCACCCCGACACGG